>WFRP01000241.1 GCA_015486505.1 Pseudomonadota bacterium
AGAAGTTTGCCGTCGGCTTTGTCGATCGCGGCACCCGTAAAGAGATAAGTTTTATTCCCGGGATCGCGGCGGATAACTGCTGGGATTGCAAGGAGTGTTTCCCCTTGTGCCCGACCGAAGCCCTGCAGGCCGCTTTCGTCCTGATGCGGGCACTTTCGACCTGATTTTCCGATTTTGAAAATTATTGAACTGCAATAAAAACGGCCGCCGGAGTTATTATCCGGCGGCCGTTTTTTTCGTGATCGCTTCCGCCAATACTCAGGTGAACCGGGCTACTGAGACACTGGCAAGTGTCTGAAATATGCGGCTCTTATTTGTTGGCGGCTATTTAATTGGCTCCACACCCAAGTCCCTGCATATTTTTTTCACCAGGATATCCTTTATTTCAGTGTGCCTTGGGATCGCAGACCGTTTATTCAGTGCTGGATTATGACACCAGGAGTGCCTGCTACCTTCTCTTAGCATGTCGCACCCTTGGCTGCGCAAATACTTGAGTAGCTCCTTTCTCTTCATATGGCGATTTTTTCTTCAGTGTATCCGGTGCCGGCTGCTGATAGAGCGTCCTGTCGGTTAAATTCCAATGCTTCCTTTAGTGTAACCTCTAAACTTTTTTTTAGTTCTTTAAGGGTTATTTCTTGACAATTAACCCCGGGTACTTCTTCGATCCATCCCACCCACCATTCATCTTCCTGTTTTACCACGGCAGTATACTCATTTTTCATGATATTCCCCTCGCAATCTATGATTTTCGCTCTAATGTCGCACATCTTCAGATTACCGGCCGCACAAAAACTTCAGAACAACTAGTATCCGTGAAAGTGACAATTTTTATGTCTGGGTTTACCTCGGCGATTTTTCGTAGCCATTCCATGCAAGCACCACACGGCGAAAGCGGGTTGATATGTTGTGGGTTGTCACCGTTAGTGAGTAAACTTAATACCGAGATCATTTTGATATCCTTACGTTTAATGCCGGGGTCGTTGGCCAGTGCGGTTCCGATAGCATTTCGTTCAGCGCAAAGCGTGCCCGTGGGTAGAGAAACTTCAACATTGCAAGCTTTATGAAATCTCCGGCCATTTTTATTTTCAACCATAAGTACAGCGAGAACTGGTTTTTTTCCTTTTCTGAGCCAGAACGATTCAAGTTCGTGAATGTTGTTTTGGGGTGATGCCCAGACTGCCTTAAACTGTTTTTCCCAGGAGATTGTTTCTTGTACTAATGCTTGAATATCTTCAGGTAGATCCTCAACCTCTTGGGCTGGAATGTCTCCAACTGTATCGAAATTATAATTTTCCACGGTGATGTTTTTGGAAGGATCGGTTATGCGTCGTGCGGTCGGTGCGTGGATAAAAAAAGGTCTCAAGTCTCGAAAAGCGGCATGGAGAGCAATAATCATCGGGGTTGTGCCGGTGCTTGCTGAAATTGTCAGTTCAAAATTATCAACCCACAACTCTCCGTAATTTTCCACGACTTCTCTTCTGATTGAGTTGACTTTGGTTCTCACCGTTTTCCGAATATAAGAAACCTGGCTTTCAAATAGAAATGGATCTGATTCAATCGGGCGCAGAAGTTCACATGAAATTTCTGGACAGATATGTTTGAGTATGAGTTGGTTTAGTTTACCAACAAAATAGGTAGCTGTTCCTTTTAATGATTTTTCATTGGGTTTGGAAGTTATTAACAATACCCGCTGATCACTTTCACGATCTATCCATCTGTTCATCACTGCCGGCAAGAGAGGGAAAAAAATGCCGATCAGGTCGGCACCGTTCTTCAGATCTTCGAGCTGTAGATCGTTCAGCCTGAAGCGCCGGCGCAGATAACTTGCGGTTAGAGTTAGAGGTTCTGTCAGTTCTAAGATTCTTGGATCATCGCGGCATAGATTTAATAGCTTTTCATCGCTTCGTAGCAGCTTTGAAGAGAAAGAGTTCAAGGTAACATTTTTCGGTAATATGTAAACTAATTTCCCATCGTAATTTTTCATTATTGCATAGAGTTCATGGTGACCTACGTTATGCAATAGTAAACGAGTTTTTCTTGTCATGTTTCCTTAATCCTGAAAAATAAGCATGAGCAGTGTATGCAAAATATTCCTACCGTGACGTGATAAGAGTACTTAATTGCGGGCCGACAAAAGTCGCTTGGATTGCCGGAACCTGTTCCCACATTAGACTGCACCATTATTCATTGACTGATGGTTGATGATAAGCCGCATAATAAGTAACTCGGCTCATCTTTAAGTTGTTTACATTCTCCCTAATCATAAGAAAGGAAGATGTCAATAAAAATGAGATACAACTTTTTTAGATCAATATCTGGAGAAACCGTGATTCACATGTAAATGCGCGGAGTTTAAGCAATCCTAATGATTGACATAGGCAAAGGTTTACTGTAGCTTGCCAGTATGTTCTGAATGGGTAACTATTAATCAAAATTCTTTTGTCGGGTGTCTGGTAGAGGTTTGTTATGCGGTGGAAAAACCTGTTGGTTAAATTGGCGACCAAAAATTCTTGTAAAGTAGAAGACGAAGCTGTCGAAATACCAATGCCCATTACCTGGTTATATGAAATAAATCGTAATATTTACAGTGATATAAGAAATGAGAATGATATTGATAGAAAAGGTTTTTTACTTAGCATAATGGACGAGGTACTCTGTTGTCAGACAAGATTTATTCTGTGCGTGTATATTAACCTGTTTTTGAATCAAGACTTTACGGATGAAAAATTAGATGCAAAAGTACTGGATTTTTTGACCGGAGCTGCACTTTGCTCGCATAATGACATGTTGGAACTTTGTGAAAGGTTATGTCGTGCCATGAATGACTTTTCGGAAAACGACAGTTATAAACCTTTTAAGGATAAAAACAGGTTGCTTCTTTATCTGGGAGATTTACGACTGCCGTTGTTGCCTTCTCTTTCAGCCCTGGATGGAGATATTAGAGATAGATATAATGAATACGCAGAGAAAGTAATCTCTATAAACGAGAAATTCATACAAAAAAAAGTTCCGTTTTTAATAGATAAACAAACCCGGTTGCAAGTCTTTTTTCGAGGTGAAAAAATTATCAATGAACAGGAACTTTATCGAGATAAGGTAGAGAAATATTTGCTTGAAATAGATGAAGACACCGTAGATAGTGAACGATATATAAATGAAACCGGTTCATGTGTTCTGGCATTATCTGATTGCGAACCGATAAGGTTGGATCCCATTTTGATTCCCCTAAAAAATGGTTATCGTAAGATTAGAATGGCTTCTTTGAGAAACATATCTTGCATAAGTGATGGGATTAAAAGCCGCCTTGAATATGTTGAGTTGTTAGGAGATGATAAAAGATTTACGACGAATGATGACCAACTGTATAGGGAGGTCTTTTTGAAAAAGGGTAATATACTCGAATCACCTCTATTCCCATATCGATACCTGCTCAAAACTTCAGAAAATAAAGAGTTGACGATTAAACTTTATGATGGTGATATTCTTAACCTGAACTTTCTTAAAGGTATCAGAAAACAGGATAAACCCAAGAAAAAAATTGCTCTGGTAAATATTATTTATCATGATGGAGATAAAACCGAATTGGCGGAAGCCCTGGAGGTGGTGGCTGAAATAAAAATTGACGAAATCATCAATGGGAAATTATCAGCAAAGAAACATAATATAATTTCTAGCTCCAAGGTTGGTAAACTCAACTTTTCTAAAATATACCATTGCCCGGTTTACGACCGTTTGAGCGAGAAGAATGATGAAAAAAATATTGATGATACCATAGAAAATATACTTGAAATAAGTCTTAAGGATAATATTGAAATTCTGGTTGTGCCGACTTTTGGCTCATTCAGGTCGGGGCAGGATTTTTGTAAGGTCGCGGAAAAATGGTACAAGAAACTACAGAGAATTAAATCTCTACAAGTTCTTAAAATCAAAAAGGATTTGCATCTTGAGCAGGTTATTTTCGGGATCTTGAATAAACAGGCGATTAATGACTACGATCAAGTTTTTCGTTCCAAGACTACAGAGATGTATGATTTATATCATTATCCGGTAGCAAAGTTGTTATGTGATATTAATAGTGCTGATAAAGATGAAAATCGATATGGCCTTAATCTTGATTTGTCGGAATATATAAGTCAATATTTTGTTGCGCTCTCTTTACGGAGTATCTTTCGCGACCAACACTTGGCTTCAATAAAAAATAATGCTGTTGAACTGTCGATCGAAAAAAAGCACTTTTTGCAAAAAGTTCTGGAATTAAGTGGTTTAGGTTGCCGGGTTATAAATAAAAACAGGGTTGATTCCGAAACAGCATATCTAAATATCGTTGGGAAACGGATGACTGTTGGCAAATGGCAGATGCTGTGTCATCTTGGAATCGAGGCCATCAAAGGTGATGACTGGGATGTTGATGCCATGATAGACGACAATTTTCGGAAGAAATTTTTGCAAACTGTTAACGCCAGTTTACCAGCTAATGTCAGAAACAAAGTTTCCCATTCCAACAGAAATATCAAAATTAATATCCCTTATGATCAGTATTGTGAGGAACTGGAGCCGCGCAATATGTTTATGGTTCAAAATGCCGGTTGTTTTTTTCAGCAGAGTATTGCCATGGTTCTGGTGGTAGGTTTTGAAATCGATGAAGATCAATGGTTGTGTACATTGAGCTATAAAGATTTGAAAGGTGTGATGGAGTTGGGTACTCATCCGGTTAAAAAGGTTAGCTTTAAGTATAATGAGATTTATCAAGGGCCTTATTTCGAAACGGGAAAAGTGTTTCTGGTTAAAAATCTTCCGGAATTTGGAGGTACAATTGAAGGTTTACTCGATGCACTGAACATGCATCCCTTTATAATTTATGGTAAATGTCCTGTCTGCGCGAATGAGAAAGGTCTTTTTGTGTGGTACGATTTTAAAATGATAGAAAAAAGAGCATCCGTTATTTACCGGCCGATAACCGGAATGTGTGACCTTGATGACTTAAAAGTTGTCGGTGAGTTTCATATAGATGATATCCTGGCCAGTTTTAACGGTTTGCTGGACAAAACTGCAAAACAGAAAATTTTCGAGTGAGGATTAATGCATTGTCAGAGTATCTCCTGGCGGGCCGGAAACGGTTGCCTCGGGTGCAGGATTTGGTTTCGCATCAGTTACTTTCGTTTCTCTTCTTCGGTTGTTTCTGGGCAGGCTCCTAAGCAGCATAATCATGGCAAGTACCGCGAAAAGCATTATAACCCCCCACATTAATCCATTTCCCAGGCTCTTGCCGGCATCACCGAACATTTTGCTTAAAGGACCCGCAGTTCTGATTTCGGTGCCGTCGGGTTGATGAATTTCCCGGGTGCCTTCAACAAGTTTACTTCCTACGGGAACGGCTATGCCGAGAGCGGTCAATGCGGTCAGGGTTCTCGGGTGAGACTCCAGGGCATCAAGCACTTTCCCCGGGGCTTTGTAAAGCATCTCCAACAGTTTACGGCTCTGTTTTTGACCCAGTTTTGCGGCATCGTCCGAATATCTGGCAAAACGTATCATCTGATCCGTAGTTAAATGGCGGCCCAGTTCGATAGCGTCCTCGCCAAAAAGAGAAACCAGCTTGCCTCCGACACCGGGATGTCTGATTTCAGTTTCCAGAGCTTTAGCGCCATACTTTTCGACAATGCCGGTAAAAATCTCTGGATTGCGGTTCAAGGCATTAATTGCCGTTTTCATCTGACCGGCCCCCAGATCTTCCAGACAACGGGTTATCGCCGCCGGAGAGCGACGAATCGCGCGCAAGGCTGATTCCCCATACGAGCCTCCGTAACGGACGATTTTTTCAACCAGTTCATCACCGCCCTCCCGGACGCCTTTCTCCATCAGGGTTTCAAGCCCTTCCCGACCGATTTTTTCCGTGATCTCTTCCGCTCCTTCGCGACCTAATTTTTCCCCCGCCAGCTCCAGAATTTCCTGTACCGCTTTTTCCGCGACGGACAAAATGGACGCATTTGCCACCTGCCAGCTCAGGGTCATTAAGACAACCAGAAAAACCGCAGTTATTTTAGTAAGGTTCCGCTTCATAGTCATAACCTATCTCCTTTTACTCTCATCAAGTGCTTTTAAGGCCGCTCCCCGGGACAGTGCTTCAATGTCGGTGATTATCTCAGTATAAATCCGCTTAAGCCCCGGTTTATCCAAATTTCCATCGATGACAAGATTTTCCAGCCGGTTCAGCGAATCGGTTAACTCGACCATCATCCTTTCTTCGAACTGTTTTTCGTAATATATATCAACCACGTACCCGATAGCCATGCCAATAGTAAAACCCACAGCAGTACCAACCGGCCCAACTGTGCTTCCGCCTGCACTTCCGCCTAATGAGCAGACCATGGTCGAGCCTCCGGCTAACGTCGCCGTTGTGGCACAAGCTGTTTCCATACCCGCTGCCAGCCAGGTGCCAACTGTGGCAATAACCGGAGTTACCACTTTTGCGGCTTCGGTACCTATTTCTATAACGCCATTGGAAAAAGTATTACCTGCAGCGAATGATAAAATCGTATAGGTAACGGCATCCTGACCATAGGTTTCGAGCTTGAGATCTAACTGTTTCTGGTAATCGGTAAGGAACGCTGACCATTCAGTATCCGACATTCTGATTTCAACGGGAACGTCATTCGCGGTCAATCTGATTCTCATCTCTGCCAGCATTTGGTTCCGGTTGGCGACCAGGTCACTGGTGAATTCAACCATGGAATCTTTGAGCAGGCGTTTCAGTTCACTCCCGGAAACAATATGTTCCTCAAATTTATCATGAACATACCGGGCCGTATCGTGAGCCTCTTCATCATTCCACCACTGGTTCCATTTGTCGCCGACTATTTTGCCAAGAATTGTAAATTTCGATCCATATCCTTCGAGATCTTCCGTAAATTCAGGAATCCCGGCCCGATACTTAACAAAACCATCGGCGATAACCTGGAGGGCCCTTTTTCGGGCCTCTTCGTTTCTCTCTCTTTCAATCCGGATGACCGGGAGCAAATCTTTTTCGTAGACCGCTTTAACGTCTATGGATTTTACCTGATACTTTATTTCCGGTAAAGACGCTTCAATCCGCGATCCTTTATCAGGAGCAGACATCCTCCACATAATCAACAATAACGACAGCGCGCCAAAGACAAAAGCTAAGTCCCAGATGACCTGACTGATTTTTTCACCATTCCTTTTATTCATAATTTTCTCCCTTTCCTGTCCTGAAATTTATGACTACATTATGAACGCTATCTGCCGACAACAACTATAAATAATAAATGGCAGAGGTTGATATTTTTTTATAAATGGCGGCAAATTTAAAATCATGTATATTGGGTATGTTGCAGACATCCATCTATCTCGCTATCCCGGCTTCGGCCATCGTCAGCAAAAACTAAAAAAGGAATTTTGCTTTCCCAATTGTCATAAATGGCATAAGAAGTTGAATTTTTAATTTTGTTTACATTTTTGTAGCTATTCAGCCAAATTTTACCCCCCCCCCACCTTCTGGAGGGGGCGGGAGTGGTTTTTCGTAAGCGGTTGCGGAAACGATTTCGTTGTTTTTCGGAAGCGAGCGGGAGCCCATCAGCATTGCAACTGTTTGAGCGTAGCGAGTTTTGCAAGGCGGGCGAAGCGAGCGTAAGGAAAAACAGAAATCTTAACGCCTAGCGGAGAAAAACCGCGCCCGACCCCGGATTCGGCTGAATAGTTACGAAAAAATTAAAATAACCGCGGCCTCTGCCATTTAGTACCTTACAGGTTATTTTCTGCACCAAAAAACAAGATTTAATAATCAGAAAATGTTCTGATAAGAGTACTTATTTGCGACCATCGGAAGTGCCCCTGGGTGCGGGCCGAAAAAGTCCGATTGGGTTGCGGGATCTATTCCCGCATTAGGTCATTTAGTTCAATCAGATAATGTTCTGAGCGGATGTTGGATTGCGCACTTAAGAGCCGCTTGTTTGCAGCCCGGAAAAGATCGTTTCGGCTGTGGGGCCTGTTTCTGTGTTAATAAAATATCCAATTTAAGGAGAGATAAATATGAGAGTTAAGGAAAATTTACTGGGAACAGCTTATAACCGACTCAGTGCTACCAGAAGTTCTCAGCGCATCGCCATTGTCGGCAGTCAGGCGTCGGGAAAAACCGTATTCCTGACCTCTCTTATATCTCATCTGAAGCATCATGACCCCAAGGCTATGAACCTGGGGCAAGGGGTGGAAATTCTCAAGTGTGAAGAAGTAGGCGGGAGTTTGTCTCTGGCAAAATTTCCTTATGAATACAATCGTTCCACCCTGGTTCACGACAATACCTGGCCGGCTAAAACCACGGATGCTTCCGTAATCAAACTTGAACTTAAACTTAAAAAGGGTCGTAAGCGGCCGGAACAGGTAATCTTGGAGTTTATGGATTTCCCCGGAGAAAGAGCCGTTGATTTCCAGATGTTTACCCGGAGTTACGAGGAATGGTCGGATATGGTTTTGGATAGTATTCAGGCCGATTGCTGCTATGCCGAATTAGCCCGGGAATTTAATGCGCTCTCAGAGAACATTACGGATGAAAAGGAAGTGACTTACGCCTATAAAAAATTTCTCGGTAATGCCCTGACCCAGAGATACAGTCGGATAATTACTCCTTCGGTATTTCTGATCGACTGTGAAGGAACCCGGCCGGATGCTGACGGTACGCCGGACATCTGGTGTAGAGAAAGATTCTGCGGTCTCAGTGCCGCAGAGGAGTTTGTGCCGTTGTCGAAACCGTCCCGTCTGAACAATAAAAAGCTTGCCGCAAAATTTGCCGACCGCTACCGGAAATATAAACGCAAGGTCGTAACCCCGCTGGTTAAATGGCTCAGTGATGCCGATCAGATGTTTATTCTGCTTGATACTCCGCAGATTCTGGCCGGTGGTTCATCAATGTATAATGATGAACAGGCCATTGCGGAGCAGGTGATTGAGCTTTGTGATTACAAGAAAGGATTTTGGCATGATCTTTTTCAGGTCGGTTTTTTGGGGTGGCTGCTGTGCAAACCCTCACGTATCAGGCAGGTTGGTATTGTCGCGACAAAATCAGATATGGTGGCGACGAACGACGATATTGACAATATGGAAAGTTTGATCCGGCAGATGACCTATAAGAAGCTGCGGGGAATTTCCGCGGATAAATTTGATTTTTTCACTTGCTCAACCGTGGTCAGCACCGAGCCTGTCGGTGGGCGGCCGCCACGTTTGCGGGGGCGTCTGGTCTATAACGCTCAAGGTGAAAAGATTAGCGAAAGCTCCTCGGAGATCGTTGAATTTACACCCAGCCGGATGCCGGAATTCTGGCCGAATGATGACGAATGGGATAATTATAGTTTTCCTGATGTCTATCCCCAGGTTTCTGCCCGTCGGGACACGCCGCCGCGCCAGGAGGGGCTTGAAAGAATTGTTAAATTTATTTTAGGACTGTAGAGCTATTTTAGTACCTTACAGGTTATTTTCTGCACCAAAAAACAAGATTTAATAATCAGAAAATGTTCTGATAAGAGTACTTATTTGCGACCATCGGAAGTGCCCTTGGGGTACGGGCCGCAAGACTCCGTTTGGGTTGCGGGGATCTGTTCCCGCATTAGAACTGAGAAGGTTGAGGAGATATTGAAGGTTATGAGTTATGACGACAGGTTTAAACCGAAAATGGCAGTGGGAAAAAGCAATGTGGTTAAGTCTCCGGATTTGGCTGAAAAATCAGGCAAAAATCCGCCGTTAGCGGTTAATTCAAATATGGCTGATTCCGACACTGCAGAGCCGCCCGCAATAGGCCAATCTCTGGAATTCGAAGGCAGTCGGGCAGGTGATAATATGATAGATCGGCCCCAAAGCCTGCCGCAAGCGGTTGCAGATGTTGTTGATCACAGTGATTTCTCAAGTTGTCAAAACGACGGCCAGGTTGAGATTACGATTGATGATCTTGTGCAGCATTCAGGATCCGGCAGCTCCAGCCGGCTTCGTTCTTCATTTTGGGGGCTGTTTCTGACTTTTGCTCTGGCTCTGCTGCTTCTCTATATCTATTCCCAATCGATAAGCCTGTTGCATAATGCTCTCGATATGCCGACTCCCGGCCGCTGGATTGCCGTTTG
>WFRP01000242.1 GCA_015486505.1 Pseudomonadota bacterium
GTACTCTTATCAGAACATTTTCTTGTTTTTTCAAACCGAAAATAACCTGTAAGGTACTAATGGGCTCCCGCTCGCTTCCGAAAAACAACGAAATCGTTTCCGCAACCGCTTACGAAAAACCACCCCCGCCCCCTCCAGAAGGTGGGGGGGGTAAAATTTGGCTGAATAGTTACATCCTTTTAACCTATTAACGTTTCAAGGTATTGGCGGTTTTCAACATCTCATCACAGGTCTGAATCGATTTGGAGTTAGCTTCATAAGCCCGCTGGCCGACAATCATATTAACCATCTCTTCAACGACCGAAACATTCGACATCTCCAAAAACCCCTGACTCAAGGTGCCAAGGCCGTCGGCGCCGGGTGTGCCGATGGTGGGCGCCCCGGAAGCATCGGTTTCCTTAAAAAGATTCCGGCCGGTGGCATCCAGGCCGGCGGGATTGGAGAAACTCGCCAGTTCAATATTGCCGACTGTGGTCGAGGCGGACTGGCCTGCCTGAATTACCGAGACCGTACCATCAGCAGTAATAGTTATCTGCGTCGTATCACTGGGGATATTGATTGCCGGCTGCAGCGTGTAACCATCTGAGGTTACCATATTACCGGTACTGTCAAGCTTAAAGGCCCCGTCCCGCGTATAACCGGTAGTCCCGTCTGAAAGCAGCACCTGAAAAAAGCCGTCCCCTTCAATCGCGACATCAAGCTCGTTGCCGGTCTCCTGATAGTTACCCTGAGTAAACATCTTGAATACGGCGACCGGCTTGGTTCCGAGCCCCACCTGAATTCCGGTCGGAATCTCTTCGCCGGTAGCGGAAGTGGTTCCGGCCCGCTCCATCGCCTGATACATAAGATCCTGAAAATCAGCGCGGCTCTTCTTGAAACCGGTGGTATTGACGTTGGCCAGGTTATTGGCAATCACATCAATATTAAGTTGCTGAGCCCTCATTCCGGTAGACGATGTAAAAAGTCCTCTAATCATTTTTAACTCCTAATGCGGGAACATATCCCGCAACCCAAACGGAGCCTTGCGGCCCACAAATAAGTACTCTTATCAGAACATTTTCTGATTATTAAAGCTTGTTTTGTAACTATTCAGCCGAATCCGGGGTCGGGCGCGGTTTTTCTCCGCCAGGCGTTAAGATTTCTGTTTTTCCTTTAAACTCGCTGCGCCCGCCTTGCAAAACTCGCTTACGCTCAAACAGTTGCAATGCTGATGGGCTCCCGCTCGCTTCCGAAAAACAACAAAATCGTTTCCGCAACCGCTTACGAAAAACCACCCCCGCCCCCTCCAGAAGGTGGGGGGTAAAATTTGGCTGAATAGTTACGCTTGTTTTTTGGTACAAAAAATAACCTGTAAGGCACTAAGCGACTATGCCTTTGGCGGCTTGTTTATTCAGTTCATCAATATCGGTAATCACCTTCTGCTGCGCCTGGTACTGGCGGGCAATCTCGATCAGGCTGACCATCTCTTCCATAACATTGACATTGGCAAGTTCCCGCACCCCCTGATTCACAACAACCTGTTCGGCGACCTCAGGCGCCCCGGAAGCCGGAGTCTCCAGGAAACCGGAATCACCGGATTTTTCCAGGCCCTGCGGATCGGGAAAAGTCACCAGGCGCAAAGCCCCGACCGGCTGGCCGTCAACCAGCACATCGCCGAGCTTGCCGATTTTAATATCCCGCGCCGGCCCCGGATTCGCCCCCGCCAAAACCAGCGGCGCCTCGATATCCCCGGCCGCCAGGACCTGATCACCATTAATTGAGACCAGCTCCCGCTGTTCATTGAGACGAAAATGCCCATCTCTGGTATAATATACGGTCCCGTCCGAAGCCCGTTTCAAGGCGAAAAAACCGGTCCCGTCCAGTGCCACATCCAGGGGGTTGCCGGTCTCCTGCAGCGCTCCGGTCTGAAAATCGATCCAGTTGCCGTCATGCACGGCAAAGGCATTATGCTCAATGGCAGCAGCGGTTCCGTCAGTCGGCCGATTGTTGCCGCTGACCTTGTCATAAACCGTTTTGAAAAGCGGAACATCACGCCGGAAACCGCCGCTGTTGATATTCGCCAGGTTATTGGCGCACACCTCCTGCCGGCGGTCATTGGCCAGCGCTCCGCTTAACGCGGCATAGATTTCATGATTCATATCGTTTCCCAATAACCCGGCAAGAGTTCACATAAAGCTGTCC
Source organism: Pseudomonadota bacterium (assembly GCA_015486505.1). Classification (GTDB taxonomy): domain Bacteria; phylum Desulfobacterota; class Anaeroferrophillalia; order Anaeroferrophillales; family Tharpellaceae; genus Tharpella. Next base: position 2,182 of record WFRP01000242.1, read on the forward strand.
CTGCAAACCAGTGTTTGCAACAAGCGTACCAATAAAAAAAGGGGTTTTCCGGGGGTTTTCTGAATGAAGTATTTGACAAAAACTGTACTGGAAACTATTAAACTTATGGTAAGCTAAGAAACTTAAGTTGAATGAAGGGGAAGGAGAAACAACCCGTGAATAGAGATAAACGCGATGACGAGTTGACCTCGAATATGGAAGATTATCTTGAAGTTATCCTGAATCTGCAACAAGAACAAAGAGTTGCGCGGGTCAAGGATGTCGCTCAGCGCCTTAACGTCAAGATGCCGAGTGTCACCGGCGCGATGAAAGGATTAGCGGAAAAAGGGTTGGTAAACTACGAACGTTACAGTTATCTGACCTTAACTGCCGCCGGAGAAAAGATTGCCCGGGAGATTGGCGAGCGTCATAAAACATTCTACAGTTTTCTGACGGAGGTTCTGCAACTCGACCACAACACCGCCGAACTTGATGCCTGCCGGCTTGAACACGCAACCTGCCGTAAAACCTTTCTGAAGATCAAGGATTTCACCGACAACTACAAAAAATGAAGCTGTTGTCAGTCAGCAATTATCAGTGAAATCTCCCGACCGACCATATCATCAAGTCTGGTTCCGGCCGGAACCAGCAAAGTCACGACCCGATCACCGCTGCGGTCGGTTTTGCCGAAACTGCGGCGCTGGTCATTCGGATGCCGACGGTTAACGCCGCTGTAAGCCAACGGTGAATAGCGCCGCGGCCGTTGACGCCCTCTGCGCACATTCAGAACCCGGCCGCGAATATCAACCGCCGGACGAAATGGCTGGCCGCTGGACTGAGTCCGTTCTCCGGCCAGAACCGGGCGCGCCGTGACTCTGGTAATCGGAATATTATTGTCAAACATTGCGCTTTCCTCTCTTGACAATCAGATCAGGACAATGCAAATCATCATAATTTAAGCAGTTTTACAAACTCGAAAAGCAGCACCGCCTGTCACCCTTGCTATCGGCAGTTTCCACAAAAACTTTATCAGCACCTTACAGAGTACTTATTTGCGAGCATCGGAAGTACCCCTGGGTACGGGCCGAAAAGGCTCCGTTTGGGTTGCGGAATCTGTTCCCGCATCGGATTAAAATATTGCTATTTCCGCCACTCTTTAAGCCGGTATTCAATCTTTCGCACGCTGATACCGAGTTCGCGGGCGGCCTGGGCTTTACTGGGACAACGTTCCAGCGCCGCGAGAATCATACGTTTTTCGGCCTCTTTAAGCGTCAACCCGGCCCAAAGATCGTCCGGGCTTTTTTGCCGCTCTTTGGGCCCCGCGCCGGCGGCCGCACTTACCTGCAGTGTTTCCGGCAGATCGGCGATACCAATCGGTTTATCCTTGGCGTAAATCAGCGCCCGCTCAATCACATTTTCCAATTCACGGACATTGCCGGGCCAGGGCGCGTTTTCGAGCAGCCGCATCGCGGCCCGCTCCGGGTAGACAACCGGCCGGCCCTCGCGTTTCGCGATGCGCTGGCAGAAATATTTAACCAGGAGGGCAATATCTCCGGGGCGCTCCCGCAACGGCGGCAGCGTAAATTGAATCACATTCAAACGATAGTAGAGATCCTCACGAAACTCTCCGGCGGCTACCGCCCGGAGCAAATCCTTGTTGGTTGCCGCCAGCACCCGGACATCAACATAATGGGTCTGCTCGCCGCCGACCTGCTGAAACTCGCCGGAGACCAGAATCCGCAGCAATTTTGCCTGCACCGACAAGGCCATATCCCCGATCTCATCGAGAAAAATCGTGCCGCCGTCAGCCAAAGCGAATTTCCCCGGTTTATTGCGCAGGGCCCCGGTAAACGCGCCTTTGACATGGCCGAAAAGTTCACTCTCCAATAAACCTTCGTGCAGGGCCGCGCAGTTTATGGTAATCAGCGGTTTATCCGCGCGTAGCCCATGGCGATGCAGAGCCCGGGCGACCAGCTCTTTTCCGGTTCCGGTTTCGCCTTCAATCAGAACCGTTGCCATCGTCGGCGCCACATCCTTAAGCGCCCGGAAAATCCGCATCATCTTCGGGCTGCGGCCGACAAAATCTTCCTGGGCCGCCGGCTCCCGGGAGGCTGCGCGCAGGATCTGATTCTGGCGGAGCAATTCACGTTTTTCGAAAATCCGGGTAATGACGATTTCAAGTTCATCGACATTGAGCGGCTTTATCAGATAATCATCGGCCCCGGCTTTCATTGCCGCCACCGCGTCATTAACGGTGCCCTGGCCGGTAATCATCACGACATTAAGCTCAGGCTCCAGAGCTTGCGCCTGCTGCAGCAATTCGAGGCCGTCCATTTCCGGCATTTTCAGATCAGTCAGCAGCAGATCCGCCGACTCTTTTTTAAGATGCTCCAGCACCGACACCGGTTCGCTGTAGCCGGTCACGACATAGCCGTCCAGCCGCAAAAGTTCAACCAGCCCCTCAACCGCCCGAACCTCATCGTCTACCACAATAATCCTGAAATTTTCCGGCTTTTCCATACAATAATTCACCCTGAATGCAGGGGTAAAACAACCTTGAAGGTTGTTCCGTTTTCATCGCTGACAAAAGAGATCTCGCCATCATGCGCTTTAATGACATCACGACAAAGATGAAGCCCGATTCCGGTGCCGCAGGCTTTGGTTGTATAGAAAAGATCAAAAATTTTAGCCTGCTGCGCGTAAGGAATGCCCGGGCCGTTATCGCTGAAACTGAAAACTATCTGCCGCTTTAAGATACGACCGGAGATCCGCAGACGGGGATTTACGGTTTCAGCGTCAACCAGCGCCTCAAAAGAATTTTTTATCAGGTTCATAAAGGCCTGCTGCAGTTTCTCACTATCCGCCCGCAGCGTCACCGGTTCTTCCGTCAAGTCCGGTTCCACTTTAATTTTATGGCTTAAAGCCTCTTCCTGAAAAATTTCGACTACTTTTTTAACTACCGCGAACGGATCGCAATCTTTAAGGGTAAGACAACGGCTCTTCTGCATCTTGAGAAAATCACCCGCCAGCGAATTAAGCCGCCGGCTCTCGGCCCGAACCACATCAACCACCTTCAGAAAGGCGTCCGTCTCAGCCGGGGGCAAACGGCCGGCCATCCGCTGCAGCAGCGACATCTGAATTTCAATTGAATTTAACGGATTGCGAATCTCGTGACTTAACTCGGCACTGTATTCGCCCATCGCCGCCAGGCCCTGCAGCCGGGAGATCTCGGCAAAAAGATCGGCGCCTTCGCTTTTATCAACGCAAACCGCCAGGCTGTAGTCCACCGCGCCGCCACTCCCGATTAAAGGATGATTTGTCAGCGAATAAACGTGGTTCCGGCCGTCGGTATCGAGCATGGTAAAATTAACCGGCGCGCTTTTCCCGGTCGCAAAAACCCGGGCCAGAGTACAGAAGGGACAGACTGAGATATTTTCAAACAGCGCCTGGTGACATAACTTCCCGAGCGCGTAATCACTCTGAATGGAAAATTTTGCCAGGGCCGCCGGATTCATATAAATCAGACGAAAGCCGCGATTAACCACCCACACGGGGTCGGCAAAAGTTTCCAGAAATGAACGAAAGTGATAGCGTGAAAAAAAATCAACCATAGACGGCGTCACCCGGAGACGGGGGCGGTTTTTCTCCGCCGGGCGTTAAAGCAAAAAAAGGGTGTGAACTGTCGGCAAACCTGGTCGCCTTGAGCCCGCACCCTGATAAATTTATTCATTTTCCGGAAGTTACCGTAAAATAACCTTAAAACCTGTCTTCATCAACCACCAAAAATCTTTTCCAGCTTTTCCTGCATGGTTTCAGCGGTGAAAGGTTTGATGATATAGTTACTGACCCCGGCTTTAACGGCTTCGATAATATTCTCTTTCAGCGCCTCGGCTGTAACCATCAACACCGGAATATCTTTCAGGTTCTCATCATTACGAATATTTTTCAGAAGCTCGAGACCCGACATTTTCGGCATATTCCAATCCGTAACCACCAGATCAAATTCCTCCGCCTGAATCTTCGGCCAGGCCGTGGCCCCGTCATCAGCCTCGGTCACATTGTTAAAACCAAGCTGCCGCAGAATGTTTTTAATTATCCGGCGCATTGTCGAAAAATCATCGACGATAATGATTTTCATATCCTTATTCATTGAGCCTGTCCCTCAAACCTGTCTAATGCGGGAACATATCCCGCAACCCAATCGAGCCTTTTCGGCCCGCAAATAAGTGCTCTTATCAGAACATTTTCTTGTTTTAAAACAAGAAAATGTTCCGTAAGGCACTAATACTGACATTTCCAAAACTAATGCGGGAACCATCCCCGCAACCCAAACGGAGCCTTACAGCCCGCAAATAAGTACTCTTATCAGAACATTTTCTGATTATTAAATCTTGTTTTTTGGTGCAGAAAATAACCTGTAAGGTACTAAAAAAAACTTCCCCACCTCAAAGTTACTCCCTTTTAACCGATTTTTTAATCCGGCGCAAGGATTTTATCCGGCCGCGCAGACGAATAATCGCCTGCGTCCGCATTTGGCAGACCCGTGATTCACTGACATCCAGAATCTCACCGATCTCTTTCAGATTAAGTTCTTCAAAATAATAGAGCTGCAAAACAATTTTATCACGCTCGCTGAGTTCATCGATGGCGGCGGCGAAATGCTCCTGCAACTCCAATTCCTGAAACAGCACGAACGGGTCATCACCCTCAATCAGAGCCAGCATCTCCAACGGATTTCGGGGATTCGGGGCGCCGTCGGCGGCCATATCCTCAAAATTTACCAGCGAAATCCCCCGGGCCCGCCCCAGAAGTTTATAAAATTCATCCAGGTCAAGATTAAGCGCGGCGGCAACTTCGCTGTCTTCCGCCGGACGCCCGAGTTTATGCTCTAAAGAGGCGTAGGCATTCTCAAGCATATTCGAGTCGTTACGCAGACTCCGCGAAGCCCAGTCCTGACTTCTGAGATCATCGAGCATCGCCCCGCGAATCCGGAACTCGGCATAGGTTTTAAACTTGATCCGGCGCTTTTCATCAAATTTACTGACCGCGTCAAGCAGGCCGATGACCCCGGAATTTATAAGATCATCAACCTCAACACTATCCGGCAGCCGGGAAACCAGGCGGTGGGCAAGACGCTGGATTAAAGGCAGATACTCTTCCAGCATCTCCTTTTCATCCAAAACGAAAGCTGCGGCCCCGCCGGTTTCAGTCACTGGTTTTACCACCCCGCATCTGCTGCCAGAAATAGTTCAAGCCGCCGCTTTGTGAACGTATCGGCAGGCGTTTAAGCCGCCGGGCGGTATCTGCAAAGGCGCGGCTTGCCGGCGACTCCGGCCGGTATTCAACTATGGCCTGCTGGCGACAGACGGCCAGCGGCACATTCGTATCCTTGGGTACATATCCCAAAAAAATCAAAGTTATGTCAAGAAATTTCTCACCGACCCGACTCAATTTATTATAGACCTGCCGGGCTTCCGCCTCACCGGTCACCTGATTAAGCAGAAGATAAAATTTCTTTTCCCCGTAATTATTACAGAGAACCTTCATCAGGGCGTAGGCATCGGTCATTGAAGTCGGCTCCGGCGTTGCCACGACCAGGGCGATATCGGCGGCCCGGACAAAACTGGTCACCATATCCGAAATCCCGGCCGCCGCGTCAATAAAGAAAAAATCGATCTCCCCCTCATAGCGGCCGAGCTGCTCCATCAAAATCTGCTGCTCCCGGGTACCGGTCTGGGTTACTTCCTGAATTCCGGAGGCGGCCGGAATGATTTTTATGCCGTTGGGGCCCTCAACCATAATCTCATCCAGACGCTTTTCACCGCTGAAAAGATGTTTAAGATTATATTCCGGCGCCAGGCCCAGCATCACATCCAGATTCCCCAAACCTAAATCGGCATCCAGGACCATCACCCGGGCGCCCATTCCCGCCAGAGAACTGGCCAGATTTATAACCGTATTGGTTTTACCGACACCGCCTTTACCACTGGCGACAGCAATCACTTTAACTGTAGATCCGGTTTTTCGCAAATCCGCGGCCTGATCCATAATTTAAACCCTCATATTATATCCAACAAAAGATCAGCCAGACGCTCAGCGCTGGCGATTTCGATATCAGCGGGCACTTTCTGCCCATTGGTAAAAAAACTTAATGGCAGTTTCGCGTAGTACAGACCATTAAGAATTGAGCCGTAACAAGCGGTTTCATCGAGTTTTGTAAAGAGCAGGGCCTTACCCCCGAAAGCCCGGAAATGTACCAGGTTTTCGAGAAGATCCTCTTCCTGAATACCGGCCGGCAGCACTAAAAAAGTATCGCCGATTACCACCTTCAGCACCCGACAGAGTTCCGCCAGCCCCTTGTGGTCACGAATACTGCGCCCCATCGTGTCAAGCAAAACCCGGTCAAAACCGGCAAACCCGTTCAAGGCCGCGAGCAGAGCCTTGCGGTCTCTGACAATCTCGACCGGCATCTTTAAACGCCGGGCATACTCTAAGGTCTGGGCCGCCGCTCCCAGACGATAGGTATCCACCGAAATCAGGGCAACCCGTTCACCGGCTTTTGCGAACAAGGCGGCTAATTTGGCCAGGGTTGTGGTTTTGCCGACCCCGGTCGGGCCCACCAGCGTAATTACCCGCGCCATTTCACGACCGGCTAAAACCCTGACCTGACGCATAATCACTCCGGCCAGAGCGGCCTTGAGCAACTCAGCGACAAATTTTTCGCTCCCCTGTTTAAGCGCCGCGCTATCATTTAACTCCTGCTGCGTCCGCGTCAAAAGGTCGTAGGCAATCTCACTGCTGACTTTACGCAGCAGCAGCTGATTTAGAAGTTCATTAAAACCGCTGCAGCTCCAGCTTTCATTTAAACCGCTGCCGACCAGCAAACGTCCCATCATTCCTTTAACCGAATTAAGTTCGCGCTGCAGCCGGGCAAGGTCGGCTGCGGCGGACGGCGGATTTTCAAGCGGAGCCGGAGCCGGGGCCGGCGGATTTAAAGCGCCGCCCGCTGGGGGCGATGGGGCCCAGTCCGGGGCCGTATCTGCCGGAGCTTTCGGGCTTTCCCGGGTCTTCCCGGTTTCCCGACTTTTCCTAAGCTTTTGGGTTTTCCGGGGCTTTTGGGTTTTCCGGGCAACCTTAAGTCCGGGGTCATAATCAATCGCCGCGACAATTTCAACCCGGCGCTCCGGCACGGCATCATCGCATTGGCAAGTCTCCAGAATCACCGCGTCTTCACCGAAAGCGAGTTTGACTTCCTGTAGCGCAGCGTTGCTGTCCCGGCCGAAAAACCGCTTAACCCGCACTGTCGCCTCCGACTTTCATCCCGACCCGGCCCAGAGCCTGAACCGTTATCTGTGAAGGTATCTCATTATGAGAGAGCACCGCTAACCCCGGAACAAAACGTTCGAGCAAACGTTTTAGGTGAAAACGCACTATCGGCACACACAAAAGCACCGGCCGGGCTGAAACCCGGTCAAATTTTTCCTGCAGATTGCGCAGCTGTTCCACCATAGCGTAGACAATGCCGGGGTCAAGCGTCAAAAAGGCCCCGTGGTCGGTTCTCTGGATTGAAGAGTTGATCTGCTCTTCCAGAGCCGGATCCAGAGAGACAACATAGAGACGCTCGTCCGCCGTAAGATAGCTGCCGACAATCGTCCGGGAAAGATCCTGGCGCACATACTCGGTCAGGACATCAACATCACGCACCTGGGTACTGTAATCCGCCATCGTCTCTAAAATCGTCATTAAATCCCGAATCGAAACCTGTTCCCGGAGAAGATTCTGCAGAACTTTCTGCAGAGTCCCCCAGGGCACCACCGAGGGCACAATATCGTCTACCACCTTGGGATAACGCTGGGAGAGATTTTCCACCAGTTTCTGCACATCCTGCCGACTCAGAAGTTCATGCAGGAAGAGTTTAATCTTTTCCACCAGATGAGTCGCGACCACGGTTGACGGGTCAACCACGGTGTAGCCGGCAAGCTGAGCCCGCTCGCGCTGACGCTCCTCAATCCAGAGCGCGGGCAGGCCAAAGGCCGGTTCGGTAGTTGAAATTCCTTTAATTTCCGTAGCCCCGGGCTCCACCCCCATAGCCATACAGTAACCGACCAGAATTTCGCCGCTGGCAACTTCATTGCCTTTAACCTTGAACGAATAAGTATTTGGTTTTAACTGCAGATTATCACGAATATGAATCGCCGGCATAACAATCCCCAGATCCAGCGCGAACTGCCGCCGGATCAACTTGATCCGCTCCAAAAGGTCGCCGCCCTGCGCTTCATCGACTAAAGCGATTAATGCGTAACCGACTTCAAGCTCCATCGTATCCATCGCCAGCAGTTTTTCGACCGCGTCCGGTTCTTCGGCTTTGGCCTTAACCCCGGCTTCCGCTTCCCGTTCCGCGATCTCGGCCAGCGCTTTTTTCTCAGCTTCCTGCTGCCGGGTCAGAAGAAACGCGCTCAAACCGATCAGCGCCGCCAGGGAGAAAAACGAAAGTTTCGGCAAGCCCGGAATCAGGGCAAAGATAAAAAGCGCCGCCGATGCCAGGGTCAAAACCTTGGGATAAGCCGAAACCTGACGGACCAGATCACTCCCCATACTGCCTTCGGCGGCAGAGCGTGACACCATAATACCGGCGGCGGTCGAGATAATCAGGGCCGGAATCTGGCTTACCAGGCCATCGCCGACAGTCAGGGTGGTGTAGGTGGTCGCGGCCTCGGACATGGTCATGCCCTGCTGCATCACACCGATGACAAAACCGGCAATGATATTAATAAACGTAATCACAATTCCGGCGATGGCATCACCGCTGACAAACTTTGAAGCACCGTCCATCGCGCCGAAGAAATCAGCTTCGCGCCGAATCTCCGAACGTCGCTCCCGGGCTTCACTCTCACTGATCATTCCCGCATTCAGATCGGCATCAATCGCCATCTGCTTACCCGGCATCGCATCCAGGGTAAAACGGGCCGTAACCTCCGCAATCCGCCCCGAACCTTTGGTAATTACCATAAAATTGATAATTACCAGGATCGCGAAGATGATGGTCCCGACGACATAGTTGCCGCCGACCACAAATTGACCAAAGGCTTTAATCACCTGGCCGGCGGCATCAGTCCCCTGATCGCCGTTCAGAAGAATCAGCCGGGTTGAAGCTACGTTCAGGGCCAGGCGAAAGAGGGTCGTGACCAGCAGCAGGGCCGGAAAAATTGAGAACTCCAGCACTTTCAGCAGATACATTGAGATTAATAAAATCAGGATGGCAACACTGATATTCATCGCCAGCAAAGCATCGAGCATGATCGTCGGCAGGGGCACGATCATAACCATCAGAATGGCAATCACGGCAAACGCCATGATTGCGTCTTTACTGAAAATCAGATTAACAAAAGAGGGTTTTGCGGTTGTTTCAGCCATTAAACTCAATTACCTGAGGCTTTTGCGGCGCCGTCACGACGATAGATATAGGCCAGAACCTCGGCCACGGCCTGATAAAGATTTTCCGGAATCATCTGGTTAATCTCGACGATTTTAAATAAAATCCGGGCTAGAGCTTTATTTTCAACCACCGGAATCCCGTGCTCCCGGGCAATACTTTTAATCTTTTCCGCGACCAGACCGGCGCCCTTGGCAATCACTTCCGGGGCCTCCGATTTCTCCTGGTCATACCTTAAAGCCACCGCGATATGGGTCGGGTTGGTGATAACAACGTCGGCTTTGGGAACCTCCTGCATCATCCGCTGCCGGGCCACGCTCATCTGCATACTGCGAATCCGCGCTTTAATCTCCGGGTCCCCTTCCGACTGTTTCATCTCATCCTTGATATCCTGTTTGCTCATCTTCTGGCCTTCCATAAACTCCCAACGCTGATACGCATAATCCGCGATTGCCAGAAACAGCATCAGAATCCCGCAACGCCAGAGAATCTGAAAGGAAACCCCGGCAATGAAATTCAAGATCAAGCCGATCGGCTGATTCATCAAGGTAAAAAAACCTTCAAAATTCTGCCGATAAACACTATAGGCAATATAGCCGAGCGCGCCGATCTTCAGACAGGATTTAAACAGTTCGACCAACGGCTTCAGCGACATAAATTTACTTTTGAAACCGCTGATCGGATTAAACTTGGAAAGCTTGGGCTGCATCGCCTTCGGAGTAATCTTAAAGCCGACCTGCACCACATTGGCGATAAAACCCACCACCATCATCAACAGCAGAAACGGCGCCAGCAGATAGAACATCTGCCGAATCGTTAAAAGAAAAAGATTATAAACCATCGCCGGATTAATTTCCAGATGCAGGGCATACTGAAAAAAATAGCGCATCAGATCGGCAGGATCCTGAAAAAACCGGCGCCCGACAAAAAAGAAATATGCCAGAGCCGCGATCAGGATAAAGGATGAGCCCACCTCCTGACTCTTGGCAACCTGGCCTTCTTCCCGCGATTTGGAAAGTTTTTTCGCGGTCGGTTTTTCAGTTTTACTCGGATCTTTCGCCATCAACCGCCCCCGGCAATTCGCAACAGCAGCATTATATCGTTAAAGAGCAACCTGAACAGGCCCGCCAACATCGTGGACAGATGGGTAAAGGTAAAGGCCATTAAAAGCATCCCCAGTAAAATTTTAAGCGGCATCCCGACGATAAAAATATTCATCTGCGGCGCCGTGCGGGCCACCACGCCCAGACTCACGTCACTGAGCAAAAGCGCTGCCATTAAGGGCGCCGCGATCTTGATTGCGGTTGAAAACAGGGCTGAAGAATAGCGCAGCATCAGATCCAGCATCCCGACTCCCGGGCCGAACCCGGCCAGCGGAATCATATTGAAACTCTCGGCCAGAGCCTTGAAAACCCAGCGATGGGCGCCGAAAGCCAGAAACAGAAGCATCGCCAGCATATAATAAAATTGAGCGATTAACGGCACCTGCATACTGGTCACCGGATCGACGACATTCGCCATCGCGAAACTCATCTGAAAACCGATCAGCTGCCCGGCGGTCTGCACCGCGCCGAAAACAAACCCGGCCAGAAGACCGACCAACATCCCGATAACCATTTCACTAAGCAGCGCCAGGCCGATTTCCGCCAGGCTGCGACCAAAAAGCGGAGTCCCGGGGATTGCCGGCACCAGATTAAAAAAAAGCAGTGCCAACAACAGGGAAAAACCGACTTTCAAGATTATCGGCACGGCTTTGTTACTTAAAACCGGAAAGAAAAAAACCAAAGCTGCAATCCGGGTAAAAATCAGAAAAAAATGGCCGACATCAGCCACCGTTATGACCGGAAAAAAATTCATCTGAGCAACAACATCTTACTTAATGATTTAATGAATGACCTGCGGAATCGAGGTCATAATATTAGTCGTAAAATCAACCATATACTGCAGCATCCAGGGGAAAAAATAGATCACGGCCAGAAAAACTACAACAATTTTCGGGACAAAGGTTAAGGTCATCTCCTGAATTGAAGTCACCGTCTGAAAGATACTGATGAGAAGGCCGATTGCCAGCCCGGTGCCCAGCATCGGCGCGCAGATCAGCAAAGTCGTCTCCATCGAACTTTTGGCCAGAGCCACCACAAAATCAGGGGTCATTTTTATCTCCTTAAAAACTCTGCATCAGCGAGCCGACCAGCAGATGCCAGCCATCGGCCATAACAAACAGAATCAATTTAAACGGCAGTGAGATCATAACCGGCGGCAGCATCATCATCCCCATCGATAAAAGAACACTGGCAACCACCATATCAAGCATAAGAAAGGGGATATAAATAAGAAAACCGATTTGAAAGGCGGTTTTAAGTTCGCTGATAATAAACGCCGGGATCAGAACGTGAGTCGGGATATCGGCAAAGGTCTTGGGCCGCTCGACTTTAGCCATCGAGATAAACAGAGCCAGATCTTTTTCACTGGTCTGTTTGAACATAAATTTTCTTAAAGGTGAAAGCGCCCGCGTAAAGGCTTCATCCTGACCAATCTCATGGGCAATATAAGGCTGAAAGGCATCCTGGTTGATGCGGTTGAAAACCGGGTACATAATAAAGAAAGTCAGAAAAAGACTTAAACCGACCAAGACCTGGTTCGGCGGCATCGTCTGCGTACCGACCGCCTGCCGCAAGAAGTGAAAAACAATTACAATCCGGGTAAAAGAGGTCATCAAAACCAGAATTGACGGCGCCAGCGCCAGCACCGTCAGCAGGAGCAATATCTGAATCGCGACCGACACCTGCCCGGGATCGCTGGTCGCCCCAACCCCGATCTGCAGCGTCGGGATTGCCACCGCCTGAGCGGCCCCGGCTATGGCCGGCAAAAATATCAAAGCCCCGGGCGGCAGCAGAAACAGTAACAGTATTGACCGTTTCATTATCCTTTAACCCCGTTCACCTTTCTGCAGACGATTCTTGATTTGACTGACGACCTCACGATAATTATCCGGCAGTGTTTCACTCTCTCCGCCGGTTTCCGCGACGACGCCCCCGCGATAGGAAGCGGCGGCGGATTGTAAGTTTTCCGGCACGCGCTCCGGTGCCGGCGCCGCTGAATCGTTGCCCATAAAACCTTTCAGGTAACCGGCAAAGCCGCGCTTAGCGACGGAACTTCCCAACCCCCCGTGCAGCTGCCTTAATTCTTCGACCCGTTCCGGCTCGCTGATGGTTGTCAGCAAAGTCATCTGTTCGCCGCAGACCCCGACCACCAGCACCTCGTCCAGCAAGTCGAGCAACATCACCTGATGCTTGCCGCTGATATTTTCAACACTTAAAACCTTAACCAAGCTTGAGCCTAAAAGACGGCCCCCCGATTTACGATAACGTTTCAACCATAAAGAAAGCCCCAGGATTACCAGAACCAGAAAAATCAGGACCACAAAACTTCGAATCGCGGATTTCAGCAGTGACGGGGAGCTATTATCCCCGGCTCCCGGCACCGGGTTCTTGCCGGCGTTACTGCTCTCCGGCTCCTCCAGCAGCCGGTTAAGCCGGTTCAGTTTCCCCTGTTCTCCTCCGGCAGCAGGCGTTGGCACAGCTTTACGCAAAGCCGAATTTTCCCCGTTTACACCGGCGCCGCGCCACTGGCGATAAGGCTTTAACAAAACTACTTTAAGCCCGTTATCCAGACGCTCAAGTGCCAGAAATGATTTAACCTTAAGTGCCGGATCGCGCTTTTTCAGATACCAGCGCAAATGATCCCCGCTTCGCTCAATCCCGAAAGCGGTTACCCATTCATCATCAAGTTTGTGCTGCTGAGCCTGAACCCTGTTGCCGGCAGCCGGCAGCCGCAAGCCCACTTCCGCCCCGGAATCAACAAACAGAGCATTGATCTCCGGCACAATTTCATAGGGGATGGTAAACACCATCTCGCCTTCAGCTTTCGCGAAACCCAGTTCCGCCGCCGGCAGGGGGTTTGCGGCAAAAGCTATCCCCGCCCAGAGCAAACCGCCAAACAGCAACAAGAGTAAATTAGAGTAGATTTTACCGACCCAAAATTTCATAATCAACCATACCTTGACAATCAACCATACCTTGACAAAATCCCGGTGCTGTCACTTTAACTGTTCAATTCTTTCGGTCGGGCTGATAATATCGGTCAAACGAATACCGAATTTTTCATTGACGACCACAACTTCACCCCGGGCAATCAGTTTGCTGTTTACCAGAACGTCAAAGGGCTCTCCGGCCAGTTTGTCAAGTTCAACCACCGAGCCTTGTCCCAACTGCAGAAGTTCATTGATTATCATCCGGGTCCGACCGATTTCAACCGAAAGCTGCAGAGGAATATCAAGAATAAAACCAATATTAGAGGGCAGCTCCTGCCGCTGCTCACCACTCAGGCTGGAGAGCAGCCCGTCATCCCCGACAGCTTCAGGTGCGGCCGGGTCGGAACCACCGGTTTTAGCCGCGGCTTCTTCCTTGATCATATCCCGTTGCTGCTCGAGTTCACCGGCAACATCGTCCCAGGAGATATCATCGATCAAATCCTGAGTGCTCGGTTCGGCGGCGGCCCCCAAATCCACACCCGCGTCCGCGCCCGCGTCCGGGGCGGAGTCCTCTTCCACGGCGCCGCCGGCCTCCATCTCTTTTTTCACCTGATCAAAAAGATCATCCATAAGGACACCTCTATCTTCTTCTTATTCTCTGTTTTAACATAACCGCCTTAGATCCCTTTGAGGTTCCGACAACCGCCCGGTATTTAAGACTTCCTTCAATCTGTACTTGCGCTAACTCGGTTGCGTCCTGACGCAAAGGCACGATATCTCCGACTTTCAGTTCCAGCAGCTGCCGGGCGGTAATTTCGGCATCACCTAATGTTGCCGAAAGGCCGACATCGGTTGCCAGCAGACGACTGACCAGACGCCGAAGCCAGGCGACATCGACCTCAAGCCGCTCACTCTGAAAACCGGTATAAAGTTTATTCCGTAACGGTTCAACCAGCGAATAGGGGATACAGACCGTGATCGAGCCGGAAAATTCATCCATCTCCAACGTGAAAGTCGATAGAATGACCACATCACTCGGCGGCACAATCGTGACAAACTGGGGATTCATCTCCGAACGGACAAAGGTGAAACAGATATCCTCAATCGGATTCCAGGCCTCCTCCATACAGGCTAAAGCCGCCTCCACGACTTTGCGGATGACCCGCTCTTCAATCGCGGTAAAATCACGGCCTTCAACCTTGACCGAATCACGGCCGCCGCCGCCGAAAAACATATCAATCAAAGAAAAAACCAGTTTGCTCTCGACGATAATCAGGGCCATTCCCCGTAAAGGCTCCATCTTGAACAGATGAATACTCGCCGGCACCGGCACCGTTTTGAGAAACTCCCCGAATTTCATCATATCCGAAACCAGAGGGCTCACATCGATAACCTTGTGCAGCAGGGTTGACAAGGATGTCCGGAAAACCCGGGCAAAACGCTGATTGATAATCTCCAGAGTCGGCATCCGACCCCGGATAATCCGCTCCTGGCTGGTCAGATCATACGCTTGAAACTCACCCTCAGCCAGGGGCTGATCGGTTTCAGTCTCAACCTCTCCTTCATCAACGCCCTGAAGTAGAGAATCAATTTCCTCCTGTGATAGAACCTGACTCATACCACTGTCCTCAAGCCTTTATGGTGCCTTTACTGAACAACAAACTCTTCCCAGTAAACCTTGGTCACTTTTCCCGCGACCAGATTAACATTTACCCGTTTTATGATATCCTGGCGCAAAAGAAATTTGCCCTCCAGGGTACTTATTTCCGCCGCGGTCTTGGAACTTAACAGAGTCAGGACCACATCCCGGAGCTGGGCCCGGCGTTTCTCAACTTCATCAAGGAGATCTTCATTGCTGAGTTCAAGTTTCATCGTTACCTTAAGATAACGCCGCGATTTTTTATCGGCGAGGTTGACGACAAACGGTTTCAGCGCGAAAACCGGCAAAATTACCGGCTCCGGTTTTTTCGCCGCTTCCGCCGCAGCCAACTCCTCCGCGGTCGGCGGCGGGGTCCGCAACAGAAACCAGTAGGCGCCGAAACCGCCACCGCCCAGCACCAAAAGAGCAATGATAATGATGATGAACAGACCCTTTTTGGATTTTTTTACCTCAGCTCCATCTTCTGCAACTTCCGCTTCTTTTTTCTTCTTCGCCACGTTTAAACCTCCGTAATCTACTAATGCGGGAATAGATCCCGCAACCCAAACGAAGCCTTACGGCCCACAAATAAGTACTCTTATCAGAACATTTTCTTGTTTTTTCAAACCGAAAATAACCTGTAAGGGACTAATGCGGGAACAAATCCCGCAACCCAAACAGGGCTTTTCAGCCCGCACCCAGGGGCACTTCCGCTGGTCGCAAATAAGTACTCTTATCAGAACATTTTCTGACTGTTAAATCTTGTTTTTTGGTACAGAAAATAACCTGTAAGGTACTAATAAATATTGTAACTACTCACCATTTGGCATCATTCAATGAGAATGTTGTCAGCCTCAGATTTTTTAATTCCGGACAACTCCACCCAGTCCGGCAGGCGCAGGACAATTCTGCGGTTGCGCTGCCGGTGCTCCGGGGTGTCATTAATCGTCACGGCCCGATCCGCGCCGTAAGCCGCCAGCAGCATTTTTGCACCTTTGCCACCGGCCGCGACCAGAGCTTCAACCAGGCGCGCGCCGCGCCGGGCACTAAGAACGTTATTATCGGGAAAACGCGCTGTATGCAACGGAAAATTGTCAGTATAGACCTCGATTTCCACAAGACCCGGCCAACCCTGTAAAAAGCGCCCCAGAATCAACAAAATCTCCCGGCCCTGAGGTTTAAGATTATCATCCAGGGTGCCGAAAAGTTTATCGCTCATTATCTCCAATTCCAGATTCCCGTCAGTAACAGTGATATTTTTCAGGGCCTTACCCAGACGTTTTTCAAGTTGATCCAGCAATTTCGACAAGGCCGGAGAAAGCCGCCGGTAACAGGCCAGATCCTTACGTTCCAGGATCTCTTTCTGCGCCTTTTGCGACGAGACCACAATCGGCATACTGGAACCCTTATATAACACCCCGCTGGAGCCCGGCCGCAACCCGACAAAGGTTTCCGTCAGCAAACCCGGATCAAAAGATGACATCGAAATCAGCAAAACAAAGAAAGTCAAAATCAGCAACAGCATATCCGACAGGGTAATCATCCAGCCGTCACCCTTAACGGCGTCGATCGCTGTTGCAACAACGCGCTTTCGCTGTTTACGCAAAACCCGGCCTCATCAAAAGTTAATTTTTAAACTATTAGTACCTTACAGGTTATTTTCTGTACCAAAAAACAAGATTTAATAATCAGAAAATGTTCTGATAAGAGTACTTATTTGCGACCAGCGGAAGTGCCCCTGGGTGCGGGCCGCAAGGCTCCGTTTGGGTTGCGGGTTTGTTCCCGCATTAGTTGAACCACAGATGGACACGGATAGACACAGATAAAATTTTAATAATTTCAAGTAGTTATAAAGCGTTACTTAGAATGTATAATCGCCAACTTTTATTTTCCTTTTACGGCCTTTGAGATCATAAAGCGGAATGCCGCCGATGACTTTAAGCAGGACATAACCACGCTTTTGCCCCTTGCCCGGTGGCACCCGGCGCCCGAAGGCGTTTATGGTTTCCGCTTTGAAACCAGCCCGAACCACCAGAAACCGGTAGAGGGTCGCGGCCCGCAGTGACGCCGGTATCAGACCCGATAAATCCTTTTTTGCTGTGTAATCAAACAATTCGTAACGTACTTCCTGCAAACCTTTAAGCAGACTCGCGACTTTCAGCATCAGGCTTATCCCCGACTGGCTCAAGGCAAAACTCCCGGCGGCAAAGAGATATTTATGCGGCAAGGCTATATCAACCCCGTTTTCCGCCGCAAAAACTTTAATTTCACTGCTTTTCAGACCGCGCCGCTGCATATAATCCCAAAGCTTTCTCTGTAAACGGGCGGCACGCTCCTGAACTAGGGCTGTTGTCAGCAGTCCGGCTTGCGGCGTATCTCCCAAACGTACTTCCCGGCCGCCGTCCAGCTGTCCGAAGCTACCCTGCAGAGAACCGAAGGCGATGTTTTTTTTATGTTCATCAACTACCGTCATCGAATAAAACAGTATAAAAAAAGCGATCAGAATCAGACTCAGGGAAGCCATCAACGGCGCCAGGGTGCCCCCATCCGCCGCGCCGCTCATAACTGTTGTCGGTAAACCGGCCCTCTCCATTTTCAACCCCTCACCGGGCCACAACCGAACCCGATCTATTACGCCAGGTCGGCGGCAGGAATGCTTCTAAACGATATTTCACCACCTGCGGATTGTCGCCACGGGCAATAGCAACAATGCCCTCGGCAATCAGCCGCCGTAAAAAAAGCTCCCGCTGACTCCGGCGCCGCAGTTTACCGGCCAGCGGAAGAAAGACAAAATTGGCCAGAACCGCGCCATAGAATGTCGTCAACAGAGCGACCGCCATCGCCGGACCGATGCTGGTCGGATCATCCATGGTCTGCAGCATCTGCACCAGGCCAATCAAGGTCCCGACAAGACCCATGGCCGGGGCCACGGTGCCCATGGTCGCGAAGATATGCGCGCCAAGTTCATGGCGCTCACGCATACTTTCCATATCCAGATAGAGAATCTCTTCAATCGTATCGGCCTTAAGACCATCGACTAAAAGCACCAGACCCTGCCGCAGAAAAGGATCAAGAGACCGATCATTACTGCGGTTCTCCAGCGCCAGAATACCCTCCTTCCGGGACTCCCGCACCAATTCAACCAGCAGAGCAATGCTCGCATTAAGAGGCATCCGATCCCGGAAAAGAGCATTTTTAAGATAGCGCAGCAGCCGGAAAAATTCATTGAAGGGATAGTTGATCAAAGTGGCGCCGAAGGTTCCGCCGATAACAATCAGCAACGACGGCAGATTAAAAAAAACCGCCAGGCCGCCACCGGTGGCAATCGCCGCGACCACCAGAGAAAAAGCTGAAACAACCCCTAAGATAGTTGCTAAATCCATCACCTTTCAACCGTCAAAATGTATAATAAAATTTACGCTGCAGAGAAAGCTCCGAGGCAGACACCTGCAATGAATATACCAAGCGCCAATAAACCCAACGAACCAAGGGATAGTAGCATTTACAGTAAAAAAATGACATAATAATCTGTCAATCCTTTGACAAATGTCACAAAAAAGGCGAGTTCACAAAGAACTCGCCTGACAAAAAACCGCCGCCAACAACTTTAGCCCTTGACGGCGGCGGCCCCGGCCTCAAGGGCTTTCCGGTTGGCGGGGATCATTTTATGATACCTGGGATTTAACGCGTGCTTTAAGGCCGCGACCACTGAATCCACAGCCACAACCCCGCTCTTCTCAACGTAAGCCCCCAGAGCAACCATATTGGCGAGCCTGACATTGCCGGCACCGGCGGCGGAAATCGCATTCAGATCAAGCGCCACCAGATCGATATCATCCCGCTCGGAAACATCAGGTGAAACCAGGGTTTTATTCAGGATAACCACCCCACCCGGTTTCATCCGCGGCTCAAACTTGATCAACGAGGGACGATTCATAATAATCAGCGACAAAGGCCGCCCGACTATCGGCGAGCCGATCGGCTTTTCATCAATAACCACCGCGCAATTTGCGGTACCGCCACGCATTTCAACCCCGTAAGAGGGGAGAAAGGTAACATTTTTATCTTCCTCAATCGCCGCGTAAGCCAGCAGGTTACCGATCAACATTATCCCCTGTCCGCCGAAACCGGCCATAATTACGTCATTATACATAAATCTACCTTAAAAATATTAAAGGACATCGTTACCATCTTTCTGTTTCAAAGTTGCCAGCGGGAAACAGGGAATCATCTCTTCGGCAATCCGGTTATTGGCGGCCTGCGGCGTCATGCCCCAGTTGGTCGGACAAGTGGATAAGACCTCGACAAAAGAAAACCCCTGACCTTCAACCTGCATCTGAAAAGCCTGCCGAATCACTTTGCGCGCTCTTTTGACATTACCCGGCGTGTTAACCGCCACCCGGGAGACCAGTGACGGCCCTTCCAGGGCGGCCAGCATCTCGGTCATCTTGATCGGATACCCGTCGCGATTGCGGTCACGGCCGTAAGGTGAGGTTGTACTGCGCTGGCCGAGCAGGGTTGTCGGCGCCATCTGCCCGCCGGTCATTCCGTAAATC
Organism: Pseudomonadota bacterium; assembly: GCA_015486505.1. Taxonomy (GTDB): domain Bacteria; phylum Desulfobacterota; class Anaeroferrophillalia; order Anaeroferrophillales; family Tharpellaceae; genus Tharpella. The sequence goes on from WFRP01000242.1 coordinate 21,822, forward strand.
GAGTTATTAACAAAAATAACCGTAATGTTGTCGCCGCGGTTAGCGGCATGAATGACCTCGGATGTTCCGATCGCCGCGAGATCGCCATCCCCCTGATAGGTAAAAACTATTCTGTCATCAAGTACCCGCTTGGTCCCGGTGGCCACGGCCGCGGCCCGGCCGTGCGGGGCCTCAATCACATCAACCGCGAAATAGTCGTAAAGAAAAACCGAGCAGCCGACCGACGCTATGCCGATGGTTTTCTCGCGAAGGGAGAAATAATCCAGCGCTTCCGCCACCAGGCGGTGAACAATACCGTGATGACATCCCGGACAAAAATGAAACGGCTTGGCAGTCATTGACTCCGGCCGTTTAAATACCTGTTTCATACTATTTCCTTTGCCTGTATTTTTTCACAGCTTGCGCTGATAACCGCAAAAAGATCTTCCGGCGTCGGCACCGAGCCACCCGGCCGGCCATAGAACTCAACCTGACAGTCTCCCGGAAGACTGAGCTTGACATCTTCCACCATCTGCCCGGTGTTCATCTCCGCCACCAGAAATTTCTTGCTCCGGCTGCCAAGTTCACGCAATCTTTTACGGGGAAACGGAAAAAGCGTAATCGGCCGCAGCAGGCCGACTTTCTTTCCGGCTTCCCGGAGCCTGGCGATGGCACTCTTGCCGATGCGGGCGACACTGCCGAAAGCGACGATGATCAACTCGGCATCGTCGGTATCAACCTCTTCAAACATCACATCATCACGCTCAATGCGCGCGTATTTTTCCTGCAGATGCCAATTGTGTTTCTCCATCTCGCCATCAGCCAGATAAAGCGATTTAATCAACCGCGGCTTACGCCCTTGCGCCCCAGTAATCAGCCAGTCCCGATCGGGGTCACCGGCGGTTTTCTCCGGCACCCAGGGCACAATCGGCTCCTTGATCTGACCTAAGATCGCATCGCCTAAAATCAGGGTCAAAATGCGATATTTTTCCGCTATCTCGAAAGCCCTGATCGTCAGATCATAAAGTTCCTGCCCGGTGTGCGGCGCCAGCACAATCAGCTTGTAATCACCGTGGCCGCCGCCTTTGACCGACTGGAAATAATCGCCCTGAGTCGCGTTGATACCGCCTAAACCCGGCCCCTGCCGACTCATATTAACCACTACCGCCGGCAGTTCGTTGCCGGCAAAATAGGAAAAGCCTTCCTGCATCAGCGAAATGCCGGGACCGCTTGACGAAGTCATCACCCGGGCTCCGGTCGCCGCGGCGCCGATCAACATATTGATTGAGGCAATCTCACTTTCGGCCTGCAGAAACTCGCCCCCGGCCGCGGGCAGATGCGCGGCCATATATTCGGGAATTTCATTCTGCGGGGTTATCGGATAACCGAAATAGTAACGACAGCCAGCGTTAATCGCCGCCATTGCAATCGCTTCATTTCCTTTGGTAAAAACCTTCTTCGGGCTACTCATATCCACCTACCTCCAGACCGCAAGTGCGACATCAGGACACATCTCGGCACAACGGCAGCAGCCGATACAATCGTCCGGATTCACTGCGACCACATACTGATAGCCACCCAGATTAATTTCATTACCAGGCGCAAGCACTTGCTCGGGACAGGCATCTACGCAAAGGGCGCAGCCCTTACAACGTTCAATCTCAATCTCAACTCTGGCCATCGTCTTTACTCTCTCCCTATGGGCTACTATATCAATAATTCACAATACATAATAAATAACTTGCGCTCTCCTATAATGGCTGAACTGTCCGCTTGTCAACCAAAATCACTTTAGTACCTTACAGGTTATTTTCTTGTTTTTTTCGACAGTTTTTTTAACTATAAAAACAAGAAAATGTTCTGATAAGAGCACTTATTTGCGACCAGCGGAAGTGCCCCTGGGTGCGGGCCGCAAGGCCCTGTTTGGGTTGCGGGAGTTGTTCCCGCATTAGTACCTTACAGGTTATTTTCTGCACCAAAAAACAAGATTTAATAATCAGAAAATGTTCTGATAAGAGTACTTATTTGCGGGCCGAAAAGGCTCCGTTTGGGTTGCGGGATATGTTCCCGCATTAGTACCTTACAGGTTATTTTCGGTTTGAAAAAACAAGAAAATGTTCTGATAAGAGTACTTATTTGCGACCAGCGGAAGCGCCCCTGGGGTACGGGCCTTAAGGCTCTGTTTGGGTTGCGGGACCGGTTCCCGCATTTGCTCTACATAAATGAATAAAACGAGAAATCATCGGTACCGACATCGGTGGGGAGCTGCTCAAAAAAATCGGTCGCCGCCGCCAGAAAATCCAGATATTCCTGAAAATGCCGACTGTCGCTGACCTTTTCAATCTTACAACCGTAATAATAAAAACCGTCAACCCGATCGGTCTTGATGTTTTTGACGCTGCATTTGATTTTCAGGCGGCAGTCGGCCCTGACATTCATTTCGAGCAGAAAATTGCGGGCGATCTTCTCTTCACAGACAATACCGACCCCCTGACGGCCGATATCAACCACATAAGAACGCCGCGAGAGCAAAACATCGTGGCCGTCCTTGTGCCGGGCCGTCAAATTTACCGGAACAAAACCACTGTAACGGGGGGCATTCCAGAGTTTCTCGGTAATAATATCCTTAAGTTCCGGCAATTTCAGGCAGAGATGATAAAACGGAACATAGCTGACCTTTAAAACCTGGGTTTTTAAACTGTATTTAACGCCCGCATATTCATAACTTACATAAATAAGATTATTAACATAAACCGAATCAAAATAGCGCCACTTGCCGGCTTTGGTCCGGTATTTAGGCCGATCGATAATCAGAGTGTCGGCAACCCTGGTCAATATGTGGGAGACATACTGATCACCACCGACAATACGGCTGACATCGGCCTCCTGATACTGAGCAAATTTAAGTTCCGCAACCACCACCACAGCACAACTCCCGTTCCTTTTGTAAATCCCGCCAGATTTTTTCTACCTGAGTTCTGGTATAGTCAAGATTGCCGGTGTTATCAACCACAAAATCGGCAAACTCCAGTTTCTCGGCAATCGGGAACTGGGATTCCATAATTTTCGCCGCCGCCGCCGGACTGATATTATCACGCTTGACCAGGCGCTCTTTCTGAACCTCGGCCGGGACATAAACCACCAGAATTTTGTCAAAAAGATCCTGCAGATTCAACTCAATCAGCAACGGTACCGCCACCTGAATAATTGCCTCAGGCTTTGCCGCCGCAATCGCGCCCGCCTGCCGCATAAACTCTTCGTGAATCAATGGGTGAATAAAACTTTCGAGTTTTTTCAGTTTTTCCCACTCCCCGAAAACCATAGCTGAAACTTTTTTTCGATCGAGAGAACCATCTCCGGCCAGAACCTGCCGGCCGAAATAGTTAACTATTTTTGCGAGGCCCGGAGTACCCGGTTCCACCACCTGCCGGGCAATCAGATCAAAATCGATCAACGGCGCGCCCAATTTAGCCAACATTGCGGAAACGGTACTTTTACCGCCGGCAATACCACCGGTAACGCCTAAAAGAGTACAACGGCTATCACCCAAAGCATTTTTCATTATCTTGACAAGTAACGGTAATATTATCGGCCATCAGTACTTTTTCTACACCGCAACCGTAAATTTCCAGGCACAAAACCAGCCTTCCGGATGAGCGTCGGGAGGACAGCCGACACACTCAGTCTTAATCCGGGAATCAATCGTCCGGGCAAAATATGGATATTCCACCAGGCCGGCTGATTTACAGGGATAATCCGCCAGGCCTTTTCGCTGACGGGCCATCTGCACCCGACATTCATTCATCCGGAAAATAAAACAGTCTTCGTCAACGTCTTCAATTGACTGTTTATTTATCAGAGCATACATCCTGAAAGCCAAAGCTTTTTTCAGGGCCGCAATGCCGCCATTTTCCGGCAGGTCCAGCAGTTCTTTAATCCGTTCCGCTTCGTAGGGTGAATAACGAGTCCAGCAGGTATCATTACAGCGCTTGGCATCATTCATACCATGCTCTTTTTCTACTGCCTGAAACCAGATCCCGTCATTCGCGAGCCAGTTCACCCCCAGGTTTTTCAAGAGATCGAGCAATTCTTCCCGGGAAAGTTTGTGCAAATGCGTCGGCACCCCGTCTTTGACCTCGAAACCGAAAATCTTACCCAAGCGATTAAGCTGATTGCCGAAACTGACATTCCAGGCTTTTTTTTCAACCGCCGCTGCTTTTTCAACCCCGAGCTGATGTTCAACCTGGGACAACCAGTATCCGTAATGCACAATTGTCCGGCGAAAGGAATCCACGACCATTTTTACCAAAAGCGCGTCATCCGCCTCTTCGCTTATGATTTTACTCATATCGTCTATATCACTCATATCATTGCTCCCATAGCAGTTTTCCCTCTTTTTTGACGTTAACGCGTCTATATCACTCACATCATTGCTCCCCTTTTTCTCCGAGATCAAATCGCTTCCGCTTTATTCTGATATAAAAGCCGCCGGCATTATCGTTCTCAAGTAATTCCGCAATCCGAAAATGGGCCGTCGGCAAACAGCGGGCGCTGAATGCACCCGACTTTATCTTGACCCGCAGCACCCCGCCCGCATCAAGTTTCAAACTTTCCGGCTGCAGAATTTCACGACTGCCGTCGTCAATTTCCAGCACTATTTCCTGAAGGTTTCCGGATTCATCCTTTTTAACCTCCACATCACGAACAAAATACGGCGTTTCCGCGACTTTAACCGGGGCCCGTTTGCCCTTGTAATCAATGTAAAATTCGCCGCTTGTCTCATCCACAGTTAAAGATCTTTTAAACAGGCTGAGAACCTCGGGGTGGATAATCTTATTGCCTTCGTACAACCACTCTCCCTGGCTGTTTATAAAAATTTCACCACTGATATTTTCCATAATTTTCTTCCTGTTGCCGGCATTGTAAACATTTTGTCAAAGTGAAAACCTACACAGACTCTCAAGCAATGTCAAGAAACAATCCATAAAAAACCTATGTTCTTTCACCTGCCTCTACTTACTTACTTCGATTTCGAACAGCCGGAAAGAGGTTGCTAAGCCGGTGACTTTCTGGTAAATCTGAAAATAATGCGGGAGCAGATCCCGCAACCCAAAAGAAAGTTACCGGCCCGTACCCTGCGGAGCCCTGCGGCCCGCACCCAGAGGGCAATCCGCTGGTCGCACCCCAAGGGCACTTCCGTTGGGCGCAAATAAGTACTCTTATCAGAACATTTTCTGATTATTAAATCTTGTTTTTTGGTACAGAAAATAACCTGTAAGGTACTAATGCGGGAACAAATCCCGCAACCCAAACGGAGCCCTGCGGCCCGCACCCAGGGGCACTTCCGTTGGTCGCAAATAAGTACTCTTATCAGAACATTTTCTGA
>WFRP01000243.1 GCA_015486505.1 Pseudomonadota bacterium
CTGTTTTCGCGCAGAGGAAAAGTACACGTTACTCGCATTTATGGGGCCGCGATAGCGGTCTTAAATGCTTCTAAGTAACGCTTTGTAACTATAGGAAATTATGTGATTTTTATCTGTGTCTATCCGTGTCCATCTGTGGTTCAACAAAAAATTAGAAACCACAGATGAACGCAGATAAACACAGATTTAGTGCCTCTCACGTTACTTGCATATATGTGGCCGCGATAGCGGTGTGGGATGCTTTTTACGACGCCATCTTATTTGATTGTCAGACGTTCAACGATAAGGGTTCCGCCTGAAATCGTCACTTGCCCGATAATATTGGTCATACCAACCTGATTACTAAAACCTGAATCAAACCCGCCATAAAGGTAAAGTTTTTTGGATTCGTCCGCAAAATCAAGATTTTCGTTATAATTGCCAATCTGCACCAGTACTGAATCGCCATCAGCAGCACTGTTGCAAGCCCGTTGAATCACGGTGTCGTACACCGGAGTCGGCCAGTCGATCTTTACAGTATCAGTCGCGGACGGGCCGTGATTGCCGAAGTCCTTATCCGTAACCGTTTCGCCGGAGCCTAAAACAACTGTGTAGCCTGAAGTTGCGGGGAGAGTCTGATGCCAACCATCCTGCAGCTCTTCCTTTATGGCATAGGTTCCGCTGCTCAAATCAGCGAGGGTGTAATTGCCGTCCGGATCCGTAATTGAGTACGGTTCGCCGGAATCCCAAATTTGATTTTGATTCAGATCCGCAAATATTTTCCAATGCGAGAGCCCCGGCTCTCCGGAATCCCGGACCCCATCGCCATCATAATCATTCCATTTAGCCCCGGTTATTTGAGACAGCACCGGGACAACGTAGTCCACATAGCAAACCGCGCAGGCGACATGCGCACTGCGGTAGGCAATCCTCATATAACCATCTTCACCCCAACTCGTCCCCCAGCTGTTGCGCAGAATCCAGTAACCATCCCCATCAGAACTGGTATCCTGCCAGCCAACCAGGGCAATACAGTGATTCGTCTCCGCGTAAGAGCAGGGCTCAGCATCACACTCAGTATTTTCATCAGCATAGATCCCGCCGGCATAGGCTGCAAATGCCGAGGTAACCTTAACCGCGGCATCAACAACGCCAAAAGTCATAATCGCGGATTTGATCGCTGCGATATCGCCGCAGGGAACCCGATACCAGCCGGCATACTTTACCCTCGGCGCCGTCTCCGAACCTGCCACACAGCCTTCATCAACAGCTTTGTACGGATATGATTCTTCGCGACAAACACCCCGTTCAACCAAGGCGTCAAGTTCCTCATAATCATAATCTGACCCGTCGCAGCCGGAAAAACCGTCATAATACTGGTCAAGACAGAAAGCGAGAAAAGCTTCGGAAAGATCGAGACAGTCACCATCATATTTTCCGGTTGCGACATTATAACTGCCTTCAGCTGCGGCACAGGCCCCGAAGGCGTAACAGGCCCCGCAACTTTCCTGGTCACGAATCGGACCGATATAACTGTGCCCCTGAAAATCGCGCCAGTCAAACTGATCCGGCAACTCGTCCGCGCTCCTGACCACCAGAGGCCCGGCAGTGTAAGATTGGCTTTGACGAAAACTTGCAAAGACCGGCATCCGCCGGGAAAACAGGCGCTTTCTCGCGGCCTCGGGCAGGCGGGTTATCCAGTTGGGCGCCACCTTGAAATTGTAGCCGTTAGCCGCGATTTTGGCTTCAATCTCGGCAATTGAGTCACCGGGGAGAAAAGGAATTTTATCATCGACGGCCCCGGCGGGCGCTGCCGACAAAAGGAGAAGAATAAGCGAGACTGCGATAAATCCGAATAAACAGTTAACTGAAAAATCAAACTTCAAGAAATTCATCGCTGGTATTTATCCGGTTAAATATTTCATAATACTGAAACATATCCCGCAAGCCAAACGGAGCCTTGCGGCCCGTAACCCGGGGACAATCCGCTGGTCGCAAATAAGTACTCTTGTCAGAACATTTTCTGATTATTAAATCTTGTTTTTTGGTGCAGAAAATGACCTGTAAGGTAGTAAAAAATTAGAGCTCTTTTTTATACAGAAATTTTAACGCCCGGCGGAGAAAAACCGCACCCGACCCCGGATTTAGCTGAATAGTTACTTTATTTCTTCTCAGGCTGGGCCCGGCGGGCGCCGGATTTTTTGGCCCAGTTATCACGCAGGGTTACGGTTCGATTAAAAACCGGTTTATCCCGGCGGCTGTCCTGTTCATCAAGTATAAAATAGCCCAGGCGTTCAAACTGAACGGCCTGTTTTGCCGACACGCTTGCCAGGGCCGGTTCCAGTTGACAATTTTCAAGCACATTCAGGGAATCGGGATTTATTTTTTTGCTAAAAGGTTCACCATCTTTTTCCGCCGCCGGCTCCGGGTCGGAAAAGAGCCGGTCATAAAGCCTGACTTCAGCCGGGATCGCGGTTTTTACGGCAACCCAATGCAGGGTTGATTTGACTTTGCGGCCATCCGGTGATGAACCGCCCCGGGTCGCGGGGTCATAGGTACAGTAAACAGTTGTGACGACCCCCTGCTCATCTTTTTCAACTCGTTGACAACGAATATAATAGGCGTAACGCAGGCGCACCTCCCGGCCCGGAGTCAGACGAAAGAATTTTTTCGGCGCGTCCTCCATAAAATCATCCTGCTCCACATAGAGTTCGCGGGCGAAAGGCACCCTACGCCGCCCCATGCTTTCGTCTTCGGGATTATTGACCGCTTCGAGCTCTTCAATCCGGCCTTCAGGATAATTCTCGATTACCACCTTCAGCGGCCGGAGTACGGCCATATACCTTGCCGCCCGCTGATTAAGATCTTCCCGGATTGCGTGTTCTAAAAGGGCGACATCGACCATACTGTTACGTTTCGCCACGCCGATTCTTTCGCAGAAATTGCGGATCGCTGCCGGCGTATAACCCCGACGCCGCAATCCCGATAAAGTCGGCAGGCGCGGATCATTCCAGCCGGAAACCAGGTTTTCATCCACCAACTGCATCAATTTACGCTTACTCATAACCGTAAAGCTTAAATTGAGCCGGGCAAATTCAATCTGCTGAGGTTTTACCGGAGTTTCCAACTGCTCGATAAACCAGTCATACAACGGCCGGTGATCCTGAAATTCCAAAGTGCAGATAGAATGGGTAATGCCCTCGATCGCGTCGGAAAGACCGTGGGCAAAATCGTACATCGGATAGATACACCATTTGTCACCGGTACGATGATGCTTAACATGCGCGATTCGATAGATAACCGGATCGCGCAGATTAATATTCCCGGAAGCCATATCAATTTTGGCTCTTAAAACCCGACTGCCGTCGGCAAATTCGCCGGAGCGCATCCGGGTGAACAGATCAAGGTTTTCAGCGACGGAACGTTCCCGATAAGGACTATTACGGCCGGGCTCCTGCAAACTGCCGCGATATTCACGGATTTCAACCGGAGTCAAGTCACAAACATAGGCTTTACCGGCCTCAATCAACTGAATCGCGTAATCATAAAGCCGCGAAAAATAATCAGAAGCAAAGAACTCATTTTCACCCCAGTCGAAACCGAGCCATTTTACATCTTCCTTGATTGAGTCTACATATTCAACCTCTTCCTTGCTCGGATTGGTATCATCAAAACGCAGGTTGCAGACCCCGGAAAATTTCCTGGCCAGGCCAAAATTAAGACAGATTGATTTGGCATGGCCTATATGCAGATAACCGTTGGGCTCCGGCGGAAAACGCGTATGGACCAACCCGCAATTTCTGCCGGCCGTAAGATCATCAGCAATCCGCTGCTGAATAAAATTAAGCCTTTCAATCACCTCTTGATCATCACAATTTTGTTCTTTCACTAAAAACACCTTCTCAATTTCTGTCTGATTAAAGGCGGCATACTACTTAAATTGAGTCTCCTCAATTATAACGTCGTAGCGGTAACCCGCCCCGAAATCCTTATCCGCGGCCAGAATTCCTTCAGCGGTCAGAATTTCACCGACCGTTGGTTTCTGCTGGGAAGTCAGGACCAGATCATGAGTTCCAGTTTCCGGTTTACCGCTGCCGTCCTGGAGATGAATCCAGTTCCGGCCCATAATATTCGGTGAAACTTTAACTACTTTCCCCCTTACCGCGACTTTTTTCTTATCCAGTTTCTCACCCTGAGCATAAATTTCAGCCACAGTGTAGGCGTTTTTACCCTGAGCCTTTTCGATTTTCAGATCCAGCGGCGGGACTGTGATCCGGCCGGGCGACTTCATCGCCCCCATACCGGCGGTTCCCATAGACCCCATACCGGATGAACCCATTTTGCCGGATTTGGAACCGCCGCCGGGACAGGCGCCACCGGCACTTGCCGCAGCCATATGCGCGCCTGCTTTACCCGGAGAAAAAACGACTTCAGCGAAAGTGCGATTAAGGGTTTCACTCTTAAAATTACGCATAACCGTTCCCGGAGCAAAACTGGCGGTTTTGCCAACGGTAACTGAAGTCTTCGGCGCGGCGACCCATTTCTTCCCGGAGTTTGTCTCCAGAAGCACATAAGTATAACCACCGCTATCCATAGTCTCAAGAACCTTGCCGCTCAGGCTAGCGCTCGTCGGAGTCGCCTTTTTCACAGAATCGGCGGCGGGAATACCACTCTCATTCCGGGCCGAATAAGCTACCTTATGATTCTCGATCACCAATAAAACCGCTAATCCCGCGATTACCACCATCACCATCAATCCTGCCAGCAAACGTTTCATAAATATCTCCTTAAAAATTTTAATAGTAACTATTCAGCTAAATTTCATCTCCCCTTTTACAGAAGGGGGTGGAGGTGGTTTTTCGAAGCGGTTGCGGAAAGATTTCGTTGTTTTTTCCAACGAGCGAAAGCCCATAAGCATTGCAACTGTCTGAGCGTAAGCGAGTTTTGCATACGCCCAACGGAAGTGCCCTTGGGGCGCGCCCAACGGAAGTGCCCTTGGGGTACGGGCGAAGCGAGTGCTGGAAAAACAGAAATCTTAACGCCTGGCGAAGAAAAGCCGCACCCGACCCCGGATTCGACTGAATAACTAATGACCAAGAAAACCCGACAATTAGTACCTTACAGGTTATTTTCTTGTTTTTTCGACAGCTTTTTTCAACTGTAAAAACAAGAAAATGTTCTGATAAGAGTACTTATTTGCGCCCAACGGATTGCCCTTGGGGTGCGACCAGCGGATTGACCCTGGGTACGGGCCGAAAAGACCCGATTAGGTTGCGGGATAAGTCCCCGCATTGGGGCTCAATATAGTATGTCAAACTTAAAAAGTCTACCCCAAAAAAAAGACCCCTTAAATCATTAAGAGGTCTCAAGTCAACTTATAAACTATATTTTGGGTTAACGATCCTTAATCAAATCTTCAATCTCTTCTTCAGATAGCGGCTTTTGGCGCAGACCGGCCCGGAACTGGATCAGAGACCACAGGTAAAGGTTCTGACGTTCATTCACCTTGACAATCTCATCGATAGTCGCCGCGTCTCCGGTAAATTGCCCGAGAAGTTCAACGACATCCCGGAAACCGGCTGGTTTTATCTCTTTACCTTTGAGTTTACGGGACTTCGGATAGAACTCTTCGGGATCGGGGTTGCCGGTCAAATCGATGCGGCTATACGGTTTTCTCGTAAAAATTGTCCAGGCCCGGGACTCAACCATCATTTTCGAAAGTTTAATCGGCAGATTATCGGTTGCCATGCCCTGGCCGGTCGGACAGGGGGAGAAAAACTCGATCAAAGACGGTCCTTTATAGGCAATCGCTTCGGTCAAAATCCGAAGCGCATAAGCCGGATTGGAAAGTGCAAGACGGGCAACGTAAACCCCGGGGATTGCCATCGCCTGGCTCACAATTTCCCGATGAAAATCATCTTTCCCCTGAAGTTCCAGTCCATAAGGAGAGGTTGTCCGGTTGGAACCGAAACGGCTGGCGCCGGATTTCTGAAAACCGGTATTCATATAGGCTTCGTTATTATATATAATCCAGGTCACGTCCTGATTTTCACCCAGGGCAAAGTTAAGCCCCTGGTTCCCGATATCGTAAAACGAACCGTCGCCGCCGAAAACCAGAACTTTAGTCAACTTGTCAAGATACTGATTGCGAAAAGCGTTAAAGAGTGATATCCGCGCTCCGAGCGCCGCCGCGCTGGCGGTTCCGAAACCATAGTGGCCGGCAGGATAAACCCGGGCATTGTAGGGATTGCTCAGACAGGAAACCTCGGAACAACCGGTCGCATTGACAGTATAGGCATTGAAACCGTGATCAATCATATGCTGGAGGCCCCGGCCCTGCTCACGGGTCATCAAAGCCGGCAGCGAACGATAGAAATCAGCAATCATACGCGGATTCAAGCGAACCATTTCGGTGGCGGCGAACACCAGATTCTCAATTATACCCTCACCGCAGCCGGGACAGAGGCTGTGCCCGCCCGGCAGAAATTTCTGACCGGAATAAAGCAGCATCATCTGCTGCAGGTAACGATTGCCTTTCACATAAGGCGCGACCGCGCCGCTGACATCATTCGCGTAGATCTCCGCGTCAAGAAAACGCTCATCCGTATCTTGCCGCACCGTACTTTTATCAACCGGTTCGAAAGCTTTCGCTTTACAGACCTCAACACAGGCGCCGCAACCTTTACAAAATTGCGGAATAACATTGATATTAAAATAACTGTCTTTAAAAACGGCATCGCCGTAGCCGGTGAACTTCTTCAGGTCCAGCGGCCGGAAAAGGGCTTTTGCCGCAGCGTCCAACGCCTCATATTCACGATCATGGAGCATGGTTACCCGCAGGGCATTATCGGGACAGGCCGTAATACAGAGGCCGCAGGCAATACATTTGGCAGCCGTAAAAACCGGCAACACCGTACCAATAAGGCTGGTATCATTATACTCTGAAGTTTTTGCCGGAACAATATTGTGATACTGATCCCAGGGAATATCTTCACCGCGCTGAATCGGTTTCAGGACTTTTTCGATAAACAGAGGCCGATAGTCATCCCCGAGCACCGACGGAAACGTCAAGGTCGCGTTTTCATCAGCTTCACTGTAACCACGTGATTCCGGAGGATCATAGTAGATCTTCTTAACCAAAGGTTCGACTGCTTCGGTCGCAAGTTCAGACCCGGCCCGCTTTTCGGCTGATTCAGCAACGCATTTCTGCGCCCCGATGATTTCATACGGGACTTCAAGAAGTTCCATATTGATATCAACCAGTTCGGCTTTCCGACCGCTGAATTTTCCGGCAAGTTCGCTGCGAAAGGCCTGATTGAATTTCGCTTCGGGTAAAAGTTCGATGATGCGGTTTATCGCTCCTAAAATCGGCGTTCCCGGAAGATTACGTTTTAAGCGGGCAACCGCGGCTCCGCTAGCATCCAGCAAAACCAGGTTAAATAATGAATTTTCCAGCAGTTCACGCATCTCAACGGTGGCCTGTGCTTTAAGTTCGTCATAACTTTTAACCGTATTCACCAACAGATAACCACCGGCCTTAACCCCTTTAACAAAATTTAAGAGGCTGTTATCAAGCAAGTATTTGTCATTAAATATAGCCAGAGTTTCAACCCTTCCGACCTTGGAACAGATCCGGATCGGACTGGTTGAAACCCGGGCGTTCATAACCACCATGCCGCCTTTGCGCGAGGCCCCGTATTTAGCACTGGTCTGCACATATTTACCGGCCTTGGCAATAATTTTCGCCAAAGTCTCCTGGGCGGTCTTGACGCCTTCGGCCCCGACCCCGATAAAAGCCAGGCCCACTTCCTTTTCCGCATAGTCTTTCCGCACCACTTTGTCGAGCATTTGCGGGCCTTTAATCCCGAGTCCGAAAATGTCGGCCGGTTTTTGCGAAAGCATATTCTCGATAACTGCAAAACAGTCCTCAATACTGAGATCCTGGCTGCCGAGACCGTAAATCCCGGAAGTAATCACCGGATTAAAACTGCGCCCGGTACGTTCATTGTAGGCGGCATGCTTGACATCGCGCAAAAGATAACGTTCATTCGCGAGAGCGGTTTTTTCCAGAACTGAAACAACTTTGGCATTCTGGATTCCCCGGGCGATTTCTTCGGTACACACCGGAAAGAAAAGCACCGGCCGCAAAAGACCGACCGAAACTCCTTTACTGCGATAGTAGTCAATCGCCTCTTTCATCGTCCCGGCGGCAGACCCGAGACAGACCACGACATATTCGGATTCGGAAGCATAATAATCCTCAACGACATCAAGTTCGGTGCCGAGAATGGCGTTCATGACCCCCATCGCCGCCTTAACATATTTTTTGGCGTTGAGCAGGGCCAGATCCTGCTTCATCTGGGTCGACATCGTCGTGCCGATATCAGTAAACGTCCCCATCAGGACCGGATTGTTAAAATCGGGCTGAAAAAGCCGGTTCGGGTCTCCGAGAAAGTATTTGAGAAACTCGTCTGAAACTATTTTTATATTTTCGATACTATGGCTTTTCAAGAAACCTTCACCGGCGACAATCGCCGGCAGCATCAACTGCCGCTGTTCAATCGCTTTAAACGCAAGCGGAATCAGGTAATGCATCTCCTGATTATTGGAACTCATAAACTGCAGCCAGCCGGCACCACGGGCGGCATAGAGATCGGCGTGACCGTTATGAATACTCAAACTCCCCTTATTGAGTTCCCGGGTCTGCATCGTCATAACCACCGGCAATCTTTTACCGGCCACCGAATACATATTTTTATATTTATAGGTCAAACCCTGAGATGAGGTGTTGTCGGCATAGCGTCCGCCCTGAGAAGCCGCGCCTTCCAGAAAAGCCATAGCCCCGAGTTCACTCTCCGGCTGAAAATAAAAAATCCGCTCGCCGAAAACATTGACGAAACCATCGGCATAGGCTTTGGCCATCCCTTCGGCAATCGGAGTTGAAGGGGTAATCGGATAACCGACCAGACCGGTAACCGTCCGTTTCAAGACATTTACGGTGACACTGTTACCATCACCGATAAAATCCTGCTGCTTCCGCATTTTGTCAAAGTCATCCCCGGCACTTTTTTTAATATCAGCAACATAGGTTTCCTTATCAAAAAGCCGGGCACCGTTGAAATTAAACTCAAAATCCTTCTTAAAATCGATTTCTCTGCGCTTCAAAACCATCTACTTTACACTCCTGAACCAATAATATCTTTACAAAATATTCAAAAAACAAATAGTAACTATTCAGCCAAATTTTACCCCCCACCTTCTGGAGGGGGCGGGGGTGGTTTTTCGTAAGCTGTTGCGGAAACGATTTCGTTGTTTTTCGGAAGCGAGCGGGAGCCCATTAGTACCTTACAGGTTATTTTCTGCACCAAAAAACAAGATTTAATAATCAGAAAATGTTCTGATAAGAGTACTTATTTGCGCCCAACGGAAGTGCCCTTGGGGTGCGACCAGCGGAAGTGCCCCTGGGTGCGGGCCGGTAACTTTCTTTTGGGTTGCGGGGATAGTTCCCGCATTAGCATTGCAACTGTTTGAGCGTAAGCGAGTTTTGCAAGGCGGGCGCAGCGAGCGTAAGGAAAAACAGAAATCTTAACGCCTGGCGGAGAAAAACCGCGCCCGACTCCGGATTCGGCTAAATAGTTACAAAAAAGGTAAAGAGGTTAA
>WFRP01000244.1 GCA_015486505.1 Pseudomonadota bacterium
GTTACCCTTCAACCTTCGTCACTGCGGCGTACTCTATGTACGCCTCATTCCTCAGGTTTCGGGTGCCTTGCGCCCAACGGAAGTGCCCTTGGGGTGCATATGAAGTTTTTTACTTAGCCATCGAGTTTTTGACTTTTTACGAGTTTGTCAATTTTACATTAACACTATTTGCTCTGGGACGAATTGAATTATGAAAGAAGAAAACCTTGCACTGACGCCCCGATTCTGGCGGGACTATGTTGCTTTACGGAAAAAATCCTTACCGCGGAAAAAGGTTGCCGCCGGGAAAAAGTGGGATCAGATGGCGAAACGTTATCGGAAATTTGCCGATGACAAGGATTTTGTCGCTGAATTGGAGTGGCTGAAAGCGGGGATGCTGGAGCGGAATATGCTCGCTAGTGAGCTTGCTGTTCTCGATATGTCCTGCGGTCCCGGAACCCACTGTTTTACTTTTGCCGAGAACTGCCGTCAGGTTACGGCGGTAGATGTTTCTAAGAAGATGATTGCCCGGGTTACAGCGCAGAAGAGATCTCTGGGGGTGAAAAACCTGACTGTGCTTTGTCAGGATTTTGCCGATTTTCAGCCGGACACCGATTTTGATACGGTCTTTGTCTCAATGAGCCCGATCTTGAACGATCTTGAAAATGTTGATCGCCTGCTGGCTTTAAGCCGGCGTTATCTGGTTTTAATATACTGGGCCGGGGTGCGGGAGAATCCGTTGTTTCAACGCTGTTACCAGGCGGTTTTCAAGGCCGAATACCGTTTTGACGCGCTTGATTTAACGGTTGTTTTCAACTATCTCAATGCGTTGGGTTTTTCTCCCGAGATAAGTTATCTGCATCCGCTATGGCAGCGCCGGGATACTTTGGAGAATACCATTGGTTATATGCTCTGGCATCTAGAGTTTTATCGGCAGTTGACGGCTTTTGAAAAAAAGGCGGTCGCGGATTTGGTTGCCGCTGCAGCTGATTCTGAAAATATGGTGTCATATTCGACCAGGGTTCGTAAGGCGGCGCTCTTTCTTGATAAAAAAGCTGGCTTTTCGGCAGCCTTGTAATTTATACAAGTTAAATTGTATTGACTTTGTATTGTTTATATGATAACTTTCTTGTAACGATTCAGCCGGCTTCAGTGTCGGATTCGGCTTTTCTCCGCCGGCTGAATAGTTACCACTTTTTTTACCAAAAGGAGACCGGCGATGAAAAATCATAAAAGTGATACCGCGAAAGCTGTGAAAATTATTGACGGGGTCTGGTGGGTCGGCGTTAATGATCATATCAACCCTCTGTTTGAAGGGATGTGGGCTTTGCCGAATGGTATGAGTTATAACGCCTATATCGTCAGAGGAAAAGAGAAAACCGCTCTGATTGAGCTTTCCCGGAACGGTTTTGCCGAGGACTTTATCGCGAAGGTTGAAGAAGTTATACCCCTGGCGGATATCGATTATATTATTCATAATCACCTGGAGCCGGATCATTCCGGTATAATTCCGATAATCTATGAGAAATGTCCGCAGGCTCAGGTTCTGGCGACGGCTAAAGGGAAAAATTTTCTTGAGCAGTTTTATGGTGAAGGCGACCGGGTTACTGCCGTTAAAGATGGTGATGCGCTGGATTTGGGCGGGCGCACCCTGCGCTTTTTAAATTATCCCTGGCTCCATTGGCCGGATACGATGTTTACATATCTGGTAGAGGAGAAGGTTCTCTTTCCCTGCGATGCTTTCGGTGGTTTCGGGGCGCTGGATCAGGGCCTGTTTGCCGATGAGTGGGATCTTGAAGCCTACTGGCCGGAAGCCAAACGTTATCTGGGTACGATAGTCGCCTCTTATCTGGGCCATGTTGTTAAAGCGATTGATAAATGGATCAAGGGCGGTATGGGCATCAATATTCTCTGTCCTTCACACGGCCCGGTTTACCGCAATAATCCGATGTCGATTATAAGCCGCTATCAGGAGTGGGCCAAAAATGAGAGGGGTGACAAGGTGGTAATGATTGTCGGTTCGATGTGGGGCAGTACGCACGAGATGGGGGCGGTGGTCAAACATCGCCTGGAGAATAATGGTTTGGAAGTTAAATATTTTGATGCCGCCACGGCTGAGCCCGGTCAGGTTTTAGGGGAGATGCTGAATGTTGGGGCCGTTGTTTTCGGAGCGCCGACTTATGATGCCAATATCTATCCCCGGCTCGAATATTTTCTGATGCTTTTCCGCAGTAAAAAGAAAAACGGCCTGCCGGTTGCAACCTTCACGCAAAACAGCTGGAAGGTGAATATCACGCCGAAAATAAATGTCTATCTTGAGGCGATGAAATCTCGGATTATCCCGCCACAGGTGGTCGGTCACGGCAGCCCGGATGCTGAAGTTAAAAAAGAACTGGAACTTTTAGCCGACAATCTGACTGCCGCGATGAAAGGGGCCGGCTCTGTTTCGTAAACCTGACGGTGCCTCAGGGCTGTTTATCGAGCATTTTCCGGAGGCGGTGATTCTCAATTGTGGTTGCCGCCAGTTTGGCAATGGTGTTCAGGGTTTCTAAATCCTGCTCCTCCATTTCCGAGTCCGGGTCAAGGTTGACCGCATTTAAAATACCATAGCTTGCGTGTGGGGTATAGAGCGGGAACGACGCGATTGAGATGATGCTGTGTCCCGAATCCGAGAAAGAGAGCTGTTGGCTGTGGCTGATATCCGTTTCGATAAATATCTCTTTGCTTAAACCTATTTTTTCAATATACGGGGTCGGTTCCGGAGACGTGAAGCTGAGGGCTTTAA
Organism: Pseudomonadota bacterium; assembly: GCA_015486505.1. Taxonomy (GTDB): domain Bacteria; phylum Desulfobacterota; class Anaeroferrophillalia; order Anaeroferrophillales; family Tharpellaceae; genus Tharpella. The sequence goes on from WFRP01000244.1 coordinate 2,765, forward strand.
GAGCCGCTTCGCGCAAACCCCATTCGATGCTGGTTTTTAATTCTCCGGCATCATTGTAAAGCAAAATTGAGCCGACCTCCGCCCGGGTTATTTTCAGCGCGATGCGCATCAGGGTCGCCAGAACCGGTTCCAGGGTTTTGTTGCCGACCATTTCGCCCATTTCATTGATCAGATCCAGACGGGAGGCCTGTTCCTCTTTGCTTGAGCGCATTTCACAAAAGATGGTCGTGCGGACGATGGCATCGGTAAAATGGCTTAAAAGGAAACGCAGGGAGATCGCATTTTCTTCCAGATTTTCCGGGTATTCATGGAAAACTATGGCGGCGGCGGTTTCGTGATCGATAGTTAGTTCTTTGGCCCAGTGGATATCGTAACCGTTTCCGAACCAGGTTAATGGAATCGGCGTCAGCAGCGGTTCGTGGTCGAACAGTTCCACGAAAGGGGCTTGGTCTTTCTTGAAGATGATCTCATCCCAGATTGAACTTTCAATGACATTTGAGTAGGCCAGGCTGTAACAGTTATTATTGTTGTTGAAGAGAAAACAGGAAAAAAGGCTGATGTCGCAGAGCTCTTCCATATATTTTGCCAGAGCTTCATAGAGTTCTTCCATTTCCATCGCCAGATGAATGGCGAGAATTGCCTGGACCAGTTCAGCGGGCAGAGGTGAAATCATCTTTTCTCCAGTAGGTAGTCTGCAAGGGTTTCAGTCGCACGTTAAACAAGATTAAGCATTGCGACAACATCTTCAGAGAGTTTATTGATATTCTCTTCTTCCTGAACTGGCCACTGCGGGTCAATTCCCAATCTTTGCATACGCCGGGCGAATATTTCGGGGTAAGTTTCCGACTTTTCCCGTTCCAGAGCAAAACCGAATTGATTGCTGATCGTGTCCGCCAGAGATACGGCCAGGGTTTCGCGCGGGGCAAATGTGCTGTTTTCCGGTTGATGATGGAGTTCCACGGTTTCAACCAGATTTCGTGGAAGTTTCCAGCGGTCAAGCAGGATGCGGCCGATGTCGGCATGACTGAAGCCTAAAAGCTCCTGTTCAATTTCAGTGATTTCCCGGCCGGCGGCCAGCATTGCCGAAAAACTGTCCGCTTCTTTCTGGGCGAAAGGGCCTAAAACCAGTTTGCCGATATCATGCAGCAGTCCGGCAACGTAACAGTTCTCAATCTCTTCCGAGGTCAAGTGGGCCGCGGCCGCAACTTTACGAGAGAGGCTGGCAACGATATTGGCGTGGAGCCAGAGACCTTCACGCTGGTAACCGTAAGCCGGCAGCGCCCGTTTGAACAGGGCCGAAGTCGAGGCACCGAGTACGAGACTGCGGATAGTGTTGTGCCCCAAGTAGACCACCGCGTCATTGATGGTGGAAACCTTGCGCGACAAACTGTAAAAGGCTGAATTGGCCATCCGCAGCATGCGCGCCGCCAGGGCCTGATCCTGAACCACAACCTTTTCAAAATCCGCGGCATTTGACTTTTCGCTGTTAACCAGTTCCATGACTTTGTAGACAATTGCCGGCAAAGAGGGGATTTCCTCGATTTTTTGCATGATCTGGCTTTTGCGGCGCTCCGCGTCAATAACTTTAAGCCCGAGTTTGTTTTTGCTGCCTGCAGTTCGGGCCGCGGTCGCGGGAGGGGTTTTTCGGGTCGGATTGAGGTCGTGGATGTTCAAGGCCTGTTTGACCTGTTTGATCAGGCTGGGTTTATCGAAAGGTTTGTTGATGAAACCATTGGCCCCGAGTTTTCGCGCCCTGATAATTATTTCCCGGGTTGCCTGGTCGGTGGCGATAATAACCGGGATTTTTTTTAACCTGGGGTCGCTTTTGATATGCTCAAGGATAATAAAATCGTCGTAACCGTCGATAACGGCCTCACATATTATAAGGCGGGGTGTTTCCTTGAGCAGGGCCATGGTCAGTTCAGCCAGAGATTTTAATTTTCGGGCCTCAATGCCGATGGAAGTGATGACTTTGGAGATCTCTTCAGCTGATTCCGGATGGGGGTCGAAAATAAAAGCCAGCATCATTTTTCCTGTGCGTCGGAGTGCGATATCGTTAAGGTGGATTGAAAAGCTAATGCGGGAACAGATTCCGCAACCCAAACGAGCCTTTTCGGCCTGTACCCAAGGGCAATCCGCTGGTCGCACCCCAAGGGCACTTCCGTTGGGCGCACCCCAAGGGCAATCCGCTGGTCGCACCCCAAGGGCACTTCCGTTGGGCGCACCCCAAGGGCAATCCGTTGGGCGCAAATAAGTACTCTTATCAGAACGTTTTCTTGTTTTTACAGTTGAAAAAAGCTGTCGAAAAAAACAAGAAAATAACCTGTAAGGTACTAATGCGGGGACAATCCCGCAACCCAAAAGAAAGTTACTGCCCCGCAAATAAGTACTCTTATCAGAACATTTTCTGGATATTAAATCTTGTTTTTTGGTGCAGAAAATAATCTGTAAGGTACTAATGGGCTCCCGCTCGCTGGGAAAAACAACGAAATCGTTTCCGCAACCGCTTACGAAAAACCACCCCCGCCCCCTCCAGAAGGCGGGGGGTAAAATTTGGCTGAATAGTTACGGTGCAGAAAATATAATAGCATACTAACAGTCAAACAATGAGATTGCAACCATATTTACTGATTATTTAATATGGATTTAAGCCGGGAATGTCAACGCGGAAAATCCAGCAAAAAGAAGCCCCCGGAATTCGTTGATTTTTTAACGAATTCCGGGGGCTTCTTTTTTTTTCGCTTTATCATAATTAAATGGTGGCGAAATGGTGGCGGTGCAGGGAATTGAACCCCGGACACTACGGATATGAGCCGTATGCTCTAACCACCTGAGCTACACCGCCTTGAGGGTATGGCCTTAAAGGCAAACACGATGCGCCTTTTAATGTTTTTTTTTATCTTTGTCAATCATTTTGTGGGTTGAAAAATTCACTCAGCCAAGATTTTGCTTTGGCTGATTTTCTGTTGACAAGTTTGGTTGAATACTATAACAATACAACCGCTTTTTCACTCACCGACTATTTTTTTAGTTATCGTTTAACAGTTAACGTAAGCTGGTAAAAGGGGGCAGGGACGACCGATGGCGCTTAATTTTGATTTATCCGAAGAACAGGAAATTCTCCGTAAAAGTGTACGCGGCTTCGCCGAAAAAGAGATAGCTCCGCTGGCGCGGGAACTTGATCGGAAAGAGGAATTTTCCGTGGAACTGACCAGGAAAATGGGCGAACTTGGCCTTTTTGGGATGTTTGTTTCGCCCGAATACGGCGGTTCCGGACTCGATTATGTTTCGTATATCATCGCGGTTGAAGAGATTGCCCGGGTTGACGGTTCGCAGGCGGCAACTGTGGCCGCCGGTAACTCTCTGGGAATTGGCCCGATCTATTATTACGGCAATGAAGAGCAGAAACGGGAATGGCTGCCCAGACTTTGTACGGGTGAACTGCTCGCCGGTTTCGGTTTGACTGAGCCCAACGCCGGTTCCGATGCCGGTAACTCGAAAACCAATGCCGTAATTGATGGCGATGACTGGGTTATCAACGGCTCCAAGATTTTTATAACCAATGCTTCAGCCCCCAATACCGGGGTTGTCATTGTTCAGGCAATCACCGGAAAGCGTGATGACGGCCGCAATGAAGTCAGTTGCATTCTGGTTCCGGCCGGGACTCCGGGGATGGAATGCCGGCCGATGCACGGCAAGATGATGTGGCGGGCTTCAAATACGACTGAAATTTATTTTGATGATTGCCGGGTGCCGCTGAAAAACCTGCTCGGTAACCGGGGTGAGGGTTTTCATCAGATGCTGGCGACCCTGGATGGCGGTCGTTTGAGTATCGGGGCGATGGGTCTCGGCGGGGCCCAGGGCGCCTATGAAAAAGCTCTGCGATATGCACAGGAGCGGATTCAGTTTAACCGGCCGCTGTTTGATTTTCAGGTAACCCAGTTTAAGCTGGCGGATATGGCAATGGAGATTGAACTGGCTCGCAATTTGCTCTATAAAGCCTGCTGGCTGCGTTCGCATAAGCGTCCGTTTTCACGCGAAGCGGCTATGGGCAAACTCTACTGTTCCGAAGTTATGAGCCGGGTGGTTAATCAGGCTGTTCAGATTCATGGCGGTTACGGTCTGATGGAAGAGTATGATGTCGAGCGTTTTTATCGGGACCAGAAACTTCTGGAAATCGGTGAAGGTACCTCAGAGGTTCAGCGTCTGGTTATCGCCCGTTCATTGAAATAGTTACGAAATAGTTACGAAATAGTGTAATATAGTGTAATAAGGTGGGTAATTGACTCAAATTTATCAGGATTTGCCGGCGGCGGTCTCTCTGGTTGAAGTCGGGCCCCGGGATGGTTGGCAGAATCTTGCCGAATTTATTCCGACGGCGACCAAGGTTCAGCTTATTGATGACCTGATTGCTTGCGGGTTCCGGGAAATTGAGGTAAGTTCGTTCGTCAATCCAAAAGCGATTCCGCAACTTAAGGACGCGGCCGCGGTGGTGGCCGCGATTAAAGCGGGGCCGGGATTATTAACCGCAGCCCTGGTGCCGAACCGGCGCGGTCTGGAACCGGCCCTTAAAGCCGGAGTCGGCAAGATTGTTTTCTTTATTTCCGCCAGTGACACGCATAACCGGAAAAATCTCGGTTGTCAGCAAAGTGAAACGCTTACCGAAATCGGGATGATGCTACGGGAATTACCGGCAAACGCCCGCTATCGGGTTTCGATCTCGAATGTTTTCGGATGTCCGTACGAAAAGAAAATTTCATTCAGTGCGGTGGAAGGCCTGGTGCGGGAACTTTTTCACCGTGGTTTTCGTGAGATTACCCTCTGTGATACTTTAGGGGTCGCGACGCCGGATCAGGTTTATCGGTATAGTTATGAACTGCGGCAAAAATTTCCGTCCGGTGATTTCGGTCTGCATCTGCATGACAGCTGCGGCCGGGCTCTGGCCGGGGTTATGGCCGGACTGCAGGCCGGGATCAAGCGTTTCGACAGCGCCGCCGGCGGCCTGGGCGGATGTCCTTTCGCTCCGGGAGCGGCGGGTAATCTGGCGACCGAAGATCTCTTGTTTACCCTTGATGAAATGGGGATTGAAACCGGGATCGACAGTCAAAAACTGCTGGCCTGTGCCCGGCGTCAACTGCGGATAACCGGGAGCGGCGGCAGTCATATGCTGAGTTTTTCCGGGAGCTGTAATCAATAAATTTATGGAGCTGAAAATGTCTGATGTAATTAAAAGTGAAAATCGGGACGGGGTTTTGACTATCACCCTGAATCGTCCCGCAAGTATGAATTCGTTAAACCGGGAGTTGTTGGGTGAACTCAATAAACTGGTGACTGAAATCAGTGTCGACAAAAGTGTGCGGGTGGTCGTGATCACCGGAGCCGGAGAGAAGGCTTTCTGTTCCGGGGCCGATCTTAAGGAGCGGGCGACGATGAGCCCGCTTGAGGTCAGGCAGTTTGTCCAGATGATTCGCAATACCTTTACCATGGTTGAAAATCTGCCGCAGCCGGTGATTGCCGCGGTTAACGGTTTCGCTTTCGGCGGCGGGACCGAACTGGCGCTGGCCTCCGATATCAGAATCGCGGCCCCGAATGCGACTATGGGTTTGACTGAAACCAGTCTGGGGATTATTCCCGGTGCCGGCGGTACCCAGCGTCTGGTGCGTCTGATTGGTAAAGGTAAAGCCAAAGAGATGATCTTTACGGCCCATCGGGCACAAGCCGAAGAAGCTCTGGCGATTGGACTGGTCAATCAGATCGCGCCCGCAGGCGGTCTTGTCGCGGCGGCCCTGGCCCTGGCTGAGAAGATCAAGAAGAATGCCCCGATTGCTCTGGAAATGGCAAAATATGCGATCAATTACGGCAGTGAGGTCGATCTCGGTACCGGTCTTGCGATTGAATCAAACTGTTACGCCGTAACCATTCCGACCAAAGACCGGATTGAAGGGCTGACCGCTTTTCGCGAAAAACGTCCGCCGGTCTATACCGGCGAGTAGTATGCAAAACCGCCTTCAAGATGGTCTTTTAATCTAATGCGGGAACATATCCCGCAACCCAATTGGGCCTTTGCGGCCCGTACCCAAGGGCACTTCCTCTGGTCGCAAATAAGTACTCTTATCAGAACATTTTCTTGTTTTTCAAACCGAAAATATAAAAGTTACATTGGAGAAAATAGGAGAAAATTATGTCAAACCACGACCTTTTTGAGCTTTTCGAGAGGATGCCGAAGAAAGTCAATATCGGCGACATAACCATTCGTGACGGTCTGCAGCATGAAGAGCATTTCATCCCGACCCGGGCCAAACTTTACTATCTCCATGAGCTTGCTTTTGCCGGAGTTAAACGCATGGAGGTTACCAACCTTGGTAACCCCCGGAATATGCCGCAGTTCGAAGACGCTGAAACCGTGCTCAAGGGCGTTCATAGCGATATCTTTAAAAAACGCCTGGCCAAGCGCGGTTTGAAACATGAGGATATTGAATGGACCTGTATTACGATTCGGGAAAGCGCGGTTGACCGGGCGATTGAGATGAAGAAGGAAGGCTACGGCCCGGACCGGATTCTGATGATGGTTTCAACCGATGAGCAGCACCATTTCGCCAATTCCGGCATGACCCTGCCTTCATACTGGAAAGAGGCCGAGCGCTGCATTAAAAAATGTCATGATGTCGGGATCAAGATGTGTGGTACGGTCAGCACGATCTGGGGCAGTCCGATTTCGGGGCCGACCCGGTTTGAAGACGCGGTTGAGTTTACCAGCCGCTGGCTCAGTATCGGCGCCGATGACATCGAACATGCCGACCATGACGGCTCGGCTCCGCCGGACAAAGTTTATCGTTATTTCTCAATGATCCTTGACGCCCTGCCGAACCCGGATCTGCATATTGCCCACTTTCACGTCACCCGGGGTTGGGGGAACGCGAACGTTCTGGCCGCTCTGCAGGCCGGGATTACCAATTTTGAAGCCACTTTAGGCGGCACCGGCGGTCAGCCCGCCAACTTCGTTGACGGGGTTCCGGGCCTGGGGACCGGTTCCTACTATTACAAAGATCCTAATGTCGTCGGTCTTGCCGTCCTCGAAGATATGCTGGTGATGATGGATGAAATGGGCATCGAAACCGGCATCAACATTGACCGGATTTTAGAACTGGGTGAAATGATGGAGCGCACCATCGGCCGGAGGCTCCGTTCCGAGTCGATTCTCAACGGCCGGATTCCGAAAGCGGTGCGCGAGGACTTTAAACGTCCGGCCCTGCCGAAAATCAAAGAAAAAAACGGTGAGAAACCGGGCCAGCTAATCCCGGCGGAATGGCCGGAAAAAGCCGAAGTTCCGGCTGAAGTTTTGCAGCGGAAATAGTTAATAACTTTCGTAACTATTCAGCCGAATCCGGGGTCGGGCGCGGTTTTTCTCCGCTCGGCGTTAAGATTTCTGTTTTTCCTTACGCTCGCTGCGCCCGCCTTGCAAAACTCGCTTACGCTCAAACAGTTGTAAGGCTAATGCGGGAACAGACTCCCGCAACCCAATCGAACCTTTTCGGCCCGTACCCAGGGGCAATCCGATGGCCCGCAAATAAGTACTCTTATCAGAACATTTTCTTGTTTTTACAGTTGAAAAAAGCTGTCGAAAAAAACAAGAAAATAACCTGTAAGGTACTAATGCGGGAACTATCTCCGCAACCTAATCGGGCCTTTTTGGCCCGCACCCAAGGGCAATCCGATGGCCCGCAAATAAGTACTCTTATCAGAACATTTTCTGATTATTAAATCTTGTTTTTTGGTGCAGAAAATAACCTGTAAGGTACTAAAACCCAGTCCTGATTAATACGGATAACATTCTTGACAGCTATCCATTTAGATAGTACAGTGTAAGCATTGAAGAAGCTGCTCAAACCGAATATTCCTTCCTTAGTCTCATCCAGTTCGGCCGCAGGGTTTACTTGTCAGGGGCCTGTCTTATGCAGCAGAAGCAAATTTTCAGTGAAAATTTTAAAATTACCCGCCGCTATGCTGTCATAACTTTCCTGGGCTGGAGTTTGCTGATTCTGGGTCTGGCTCTGTTTAATTATTTCGACAGTTATCATTATACCAAACTTAATCTGATCGAGCAGGCGCGGGATATCTTTAACAAGGATCTGGTTGCCCGACGCTGGGTGTCAAGCCATGGCGGGGTTTATGTGCCGGTCGATCAGAAAACTCCGCCCAACCCCTTTCTTGCTCATCTCCCGCACCGTGATCTTAAAACCACAGACGGTCATAATTTAACCTTGATGAATCCTGCTTATGTTATGCGTCAGATCTATGAAATGAGTCAGGAGCAGTTTGGTGTCCGGGGGCATATTACCAGTTTGCGCCCATTACGTCCTGAAAACGCGGCGGATGAATGGGAAACCCGGGCTCTGAAAAAAATTACTCAGGGAGTCCCTGAGGTGGTCGAAGAAACTACGGTTGCGGGCCGGCCCTACATACGTCTGATGCGGCCGCTTTATGTCGAGAAACCCTGTCTTGAATGTCACGCGATTCAAGGCTATAAAGTCGGTGATCTGCGCGGGGGAACCAGCGTGGCTATTCCGATGAGTGCGGCTCTGGCCAATCACCGCGCCCATATGCGCAAAATCTTCGCGGCTCTTTTGGGCTTGTGGCTGGCGGGCGGACTGGTGATTTATCTGGTTTATCGCAACATCTATGGCCGCATTCGCAAAAATGTTAAGCTGAAAACGTATATGCATAAGTTGACAACTCTGGTTGAACAAAGCCATTCCGCAATCTGTATTCTCGGGGTTGACGGCCGGATTGAGTTTGTCAATCATGGTTTCGAACAACTTACAGGTTACAGTGCCGAGGAAATTCTGGGCCGTGATGGCCGGTCTTTGTTTTCTACCGACAAACTGCAGGAACAGCGGGAACTGGCCTGGCAAACGGTATCTCAAGGCGAGCGTTGGCGGGGAGTCCTGGCCAGCCGGCATAAAAACGGGAGTTTGATTTATGAAGATGCCGCGGCTTTTCCGCTGGTTGACGACAGCGGCAAAATTACTGATTATGCGGTGATTAAACATGATGTGACCAAGACCTATGAACTGCAGGCTCAGCTGCTGCAGGCCCAGAAAATGGAAGCGGTCGGCACCCTGGCCAGCGGGGTGGCCCATGATTTTAATAATATTTTGACTGTGATCAACAGTTTCAGCGAGATCCTGATTGATGAATGTGAAGCTGATTCCCCGATACTCTCCGATTTGGAGGAGATTCATAATGCCGGGCTGCGGGCAGCCGAGTTGACCCGGCAGTTACTGGCATTCAGCCGCCGGCAGTTTATCCGGCCGCGGTCGCTTTGTTTGCGCAAATTGATTGAAAATCTTATGAAAATGATGCGGCGGCTTTTAAATGAAGAGATTGAGCTTGAGTTTATCCTGCCGGACAAGACGACTCCGGTACGGGTGCTGGCCGACCCCGGTCAGGTGGAGCAGATTCTGATTAACCTGCTGGTTAATGCCCGCGATGCGTTACAGGGTATTGAACGGGACAAAAAAATTGTCATTCGTCTGGATTCAGTTGAACTGGGAGTTGATTTTGTCATGGCTCATATCGGCAGTCGGCCCGGCGCTTTTGCGCTGATTGAGGTCAAGGATAACGGCTGCGGGATGGATCAGGAAGCTAAGGGGCATTGTTTCGAACCTTTTTATACGAGCAAAGAGCTCGGCCAGGGCACCGGTCTCGGGTTGTCGATGATTTACGGGATTGTGAAACAGAATGACGGCTATATCTGCATCCTGAGTGAACCCGATCTTGGAACGACGCTGCAGATCTACTGGCCGCTGGAAATTTCGGCCGCTGATGCGGCGGTACAACCTTAAACTGTCCGGAGAAATTTATGACTTGCGGGCTGCAAATTCAATGGTTTTTGGGGATTATCCTCTTTCTGCTGGGGGCTATTCTGCTTTTGATTGTTAATGTTGTTAAACGCCGCCGGGTCGAGCGGGAGTTGAATATTTTAAATAATTCCCTGGAAGATAAAGTGCAGTCCCGGACAATCAGCTTACAGGAACGGGAGGCCGAATTGGCCAGTATTTTCCGTTCATCCTATGCCGGTATCGGGGTGATTAAGGAGCAGATGTTTGTTAAAGTAAATCCGCGTTTCTGCGCGATGATCGGTTATTCCGAAGCTGAACTTGTCGGCAAAAGTTCATTGATGATTTATCCTTCTGCAGCTGATTTTAAAAAAATTGGTGAGTATGTTTCTCACCGGCTGAAAAAATTTAATAACTGTGCCTTTACAAGTAAATTTATGCATAAAGACGGTCATCTGGTTGATGTCATTGGAACTGTTTCTCCGCTTAATCTGGACGATCAGGCTCAGGGTTTAGCCTTTACCGTTCTTGATGTGACTGAAATAAAAGAGATTGAGTCTAAATTATCTAAAAGTGAGCACCGCTTTCGTTTAATGATGGAGTCAATGATTGATCCGGTCTATATCTGTTCTGAAGATTATCGGGTGGAGTATATGAATCCGGCGATGCGCAAACGGGTCGGCAGTGATAAACTGGGCGAGCATTGCTACAAAACTATCCATGGTTTGAGCCGAAGATGTCCCTGGTGTCAAAATCGTCTGGAAAACCGGAATGAATTTTTTGAGTTTGATATATCAGTTCCCCACGACCGGCATAGTTACCATGTTTCCATGTCACCGATTGTTGAGAGTGGCGATTCAGTTTCCCGGATGGTGATTCACCGTGATATTACGGAGATGAAAAGACTTGAGCAGCAGCTGCTCCAGGCCCAGAAGATGGAATCCCTCGGCACCCTGACCGGCGGTATTGCCCATGATTTCAATAACATTCTGACCGCGATTCTCGGTTACTCCGAGGAGATTATGGAAAACCTGGAAGAAGGAAGCAAGCTTTGGTTGGATACTTTAGAGATCAGGAAAGCCAGTGAACTGGCCGCCAGCCTTACCGGGCAGCTTTTAACTTTCAGCCGGAACCAGAAAATTGTCCCTAAAGTTGTCAATTTTAACCATATTCTGCTTGAGATGGGGAGCGTTTTGGGACGGATTCTGGGGGAAGACATCAAGATTAAAACTGAACTGGATGTCAATGCCGGCAAAATCCTGGCTGATCCGGGCCAGCTCAATCAAATCGTGGTTAATCTGGCCGTCAATTCCCGGGACGCCTTGGCCGATATCGCGGAAAATATGGAAAAAGTCATTAAGATTGTGACATCCGAAGTCGATCTGGATGCTACCTTCACCAGGCTTCATGAAGGCAGTTCGCCGGGGCCGCATCTGTTGATTGAATTTACCGATAATGGCTGTGGTATGCCGGCCGAAGTTACAGAGCACATCTTTGAGCCTTTCTTTACCACGAAAGAGCCTGGCCAGGGAACCGGCATGGGGCTGGCTAGTGTTTACGGCATCGTCAAGCAGAATGGGGCGAATATTTATGTTAACAGTCAACCCGGAATCGGGACTACGTTTAAAATCTACTGGCCGATTACCGGAGATAATGAATCCGGGCGGGCCGAAGCGAAAAAAATTGCCCCGGCAGTCAAGGCTACGGAAACAATTTTATTCGTTGAAGATGATGACCGGATCCGTGACCTTATAGCGCGTAAATTTCAGCAGCAGGGTTATAAAATGATCGTCGCGGCCAATGGCCGGGCCGCGCTGGAAAAGGCCAAAGCCCATACCGGCCCCATAGATTTGTTGTTTACTGACGTGATTATGCCGATTATGAGCGGTAAGGAGCTGGCGGACGCGATTGTTGAATTTTATCCGGAGATAAAAATTATCTTCGTTTCCGGTTATCTCGATGATCGGATTAGCAAGGAGATCCTGACCCAGGCGAATTTTGTCGAGAAACCTTTCAGCTTCAAAAAGATCAATCAACTAATTCGTCAACTTCTGGATGATTAGTACCTTACAGGTTATTTTCTGCACCAAAAAACAAGATTTAATAATCAGAAAATGTTCTGATAAGAGTACTTATTTGCGACCATCGGATTGCCCTTGGGTGCGGGCCGAAAAGGCTCCGTTTGGGTTGCGGGATCTGTTCCCGCATTAGCAGAAAAAGCTTGGGGTCTCGGTTTTTCTTTGCGTCTTTGCGTCTTTGCGGGAGACAAAAAAGCAGTTATCCCGCAAAGACGTCTATGCCCTTCAGGGTGCCAAGGCGTTTATGCCCTTTAGGGTGCAAATAGGGACAAAAAATTATTTGCTAAAAGCACCATTAGATTTATAAAAACAACTAGTTATAATAAGTCATGAGGTTGAGATACTTACATTTTCGGTTGGGATCAGAGTAGGGAGGCGGCGATGAAAAAAATCTTACTACTGACGATTATGATGCTGTCTCTTTTTCAGTCCCGGCCGATTCAGACGGCCCGGGCGGCAGGCCGCCCATCGTCAACCGGGGCGGAGATTCGGATCGGGGTTCTGGCGAAGCGGAGTGTCAAAATCTGCCGGCAACGCTGGCAGCCGCTGGCGGATTATCTGAGCGAAAATTTTTACGAAAAAAAGTTCAGGATCGTTCCCCTGAGTTTTACCGAAATAGCGGCCGCGGTTGCCGCAAAACGGATTGATTTTGTCTTAACCAATCCGGCAATCTATGTTAACCTTGAGTTGAAATACGGTGTTTCCCGGATTCTGACGCTGGTCCAGAAAGAGGCGGGAATTTTTACCAATGAATTTGGCGGGGTCCTTTTTTATCGGGTTGACCGGGGTCCTTTTCACCGGCTTGTGGATGTGCGCGGTCATAGTCTGCGGGCGGTCAGTGCCCAATCTTTCGGCGGTTGGCTGATGGTGCTGCGGGAATTTAAAGAGAAGGGGCTCGCGCCGGAAGATCTTCGGGTCCTGGTTAAATTTACCGGCAGCCAAGATCAGGTTGTCTACGATATCCTGGCGGGAAAAGCTGATTTTGGTATCGTCCGCACCGGGATTTTAGAAAAAATGGCGGCGGAAGGCCGGATTGACGACAATAAACTGGCCGTAATTCATGATCATGGCGGCGGGAAAAATCATCTGCCTTTTCTCCATTCCACCCGGGCTTATCCGGAATGGCCCCTGGCTAAATTAAAACATACCAACGAATATCTGGCCAACCGGGTGGCGCGTACCTTGCTTTTCCTGCAGCCGGTTGATGAAGCGGCGATCAAGGCGGATATTGGCGGCTTTTGTACGCCCTTGAACTATCAGCCGGTCAGAGAACTTTTGCAAATCCTGCACCAACCGCCTTTCGTTCACTATGGCGATGTCAGTTTCCGGCAGATATTTTGGCAGTACTATCATTACTGGATAGCTTTGCTGCTTCTGTTTCTGATGGTTGTTGCCGGCATTGTTTCAGTTTCCCTGGTTAATAAAAAAGTCTATAAGTTACAACAGGAGCAGGTGCTTACAATTGAACAACTCCATCTGGCCGAGGCCGATGCCCAGGCCCGGAACTATATGGCCCAGGAGCTTTTGAACGCGGTGCCGCTGCCGGTTTTTTATCTCGATAGTGAACACAATTATCGGGGTTGCAACCAGGCTTTTGAAAAGTTTTCCGGCTTGACCAAGCCTGAACTTCGGGGCCGCTCCGGTTTGGAAGTCGCGGTTGCCGGTGGTAAAATTATGGTTAATGAGGACGATAAAAAACTGCTTGAGGAACCTCAGATTATCACTCGTGAGTTTGTTTTTAATGAAGATAATGCGGATTTCAGTCTGTTTGAACTCCGGTTGACGGCCTATCGTAACCACGACCACCAGCCAGCCGGGTTAATCGGGGTACTCAATGATCTGACCCAGCATAAACTGCTGCTGCGGCAGATGAGCCAACTCAGCGCGGTGGTTGAGCAAGCCTCTGAAACGGTTGTGATTACCGACCCTGCGGGCCTGATTCAATATGTTAATCCGGCCTTTGTCAAGATTACCGGTTATACCCGGGAAGAAGCTTTGGGGCAAAAGCCTTCGGTGTTAAAGAGCGGGCGTCAGGACGACGATTACTATCGGGAACTTTGGCAAACCGTGACCCGGGGTGAAACCTGGCGCGGTGATTTTGTTAATAAACGCAAAGACGGCAGTTTGTACGACGAAGCCGCGGTTATCTTCCCGATCCGTAATGATAAAGGTGAAATTGTCTCGCTGGCGGCGGTTAAACGTGATATAACCAAAGAAAAAGCGATGCAGACCCAGTTACGGACAACCCAGCGGCTTGAAGCGGTCGGGCAGTTGGCGGCCGGAGTCGCCCATGAGCTGAATACACCAATCGGCTTTGTCGCCAGTAATTTTGAAAGTATTACCGGTTATATCAAAAATTTTGTCGAACTGATTGAATTTTACCGCCAGGCAGTTGCTGAATTGGCGGCGCAGCTGCCGGAAACCGGGCCGCCGGTTCTGGAGCAGAGTGTCGCATTGGAAGAGGATCTCCAGATTGAGTTTATGCTTGAAGATCTTGAAGATCTTTTTTCGGAATCGCGGGATGGTTTTGAACGCATCAGCTCAATTGTGGTCAAGTTAAGGGAATTCTCCCGGGTTGATCAGATGGATGTCCGGGAAAGTTTTAATTTTAACCGGGCCATAGAAACGACTCTGGTGGTGGCGCGGAATGAATATAAATACAGTGCCGAGATCACACTCGAACTTGATCCGGACCTGCCGGATGTTATGGCGGCCGGCGGCGAAATTAACCAGGTGGTTTTGAATGTTTTAGTTAACGCCGCCCAGGCGATCAAGGAGCAGGAACGTTCCGAACTGGGGGCGATCACCATCAAAACCGATTTCGATTGTGGCTGGGTTTACTGCCGGATCAGTGATGACGGCCCCGGGATTAAACCGGAGAATCTGGAACGGATCTTTGATCCGTTCTTTACGACCAAACCAGTGGGGAAGGGCACTGGCTTAGGCTTGAATATTTCCTATGACATAATTACCAAAAAACATAACGGCAGTTTGGTCGTAACTTCGGAACTTGGGGTCGGGACAACTTTTGTCATCTCGCTGCCGCGGGCCTCAAAAATACCTGAAAAAGGATAACTCAACTTTATGACTTATTATAACTATTTTTTTATAGGTTTAATGGTGTTTTTGCTAATGATTTTATTTTGTCCCTCTTTGCGCCCTAAAGGGCATAAACGCCTTGGCACCCTGAAGGGCATAGACGTCTTTGCGGGATAACTGCTTTTTTGTCTCCCGCAAAGACGCAAAAACGCAAAGAAAAACCGTGGACATAATGATTTTAACATTAAAAGCAATCAGTCAACCTGACTCAGAAAGCTGAGAGGATAAAATATTATGGTGGAATCTAAAACGATCCTTTTTGTTGATGATGAACGCAGTGTTTTACGTTCCTTGAAACGGGCTTTCATTCGTAGCGGCCATAAACTTTATTTCGCCGATTCGGCTGAACTCGGCCTCGAAATCCTGGACAAAGGCCGGGGCCGGATTGATATGTTGTTAACGGATATGCGGATGCCGGGGATGGACGGCTATGAGTTTTTAAGAAAGGTAAAAGAGAAATATCCTCAGGTGATTCGTTTGATTCTCAGCGGTTTTATTGAGGAAACCTATGTTTATAAAGCCCTGATTGACGGCTCCGCCAAAACCTATCTCGCCAAACCCTGGAATACCCGGGAATTGATTACCCTGGTTAACGGTTTGATTGAGGTGGAAGAAACCCTCAAGGATAAGCATCTTCTGGAGATTATTAACACGGTCGGGGACTTGCCGAGTCTGCCGGAAATCTATTATAAGGTAATCGCGTTAATCGATGCCGATGCCGATTTTGAAGAAATTGTCGCGCTTATCGAGCAGGAACCGGCTTTGACCGCCAAGGTTCTGCAGGTTGCCAATTCCGCTTTTTTCAAGACCAGCACCGCCTCCTTGAAAAGAGCGGCGGTTTTTATCGGGATGATGGCCTTAAAGGATATCGTCGCCGGCTCCGCGGTTTTTGAGACGCTGGCGGCGACTTCACTGGGGCCTTATTCAATTGAAAAAATCTGGGAACACGCGGTCGCCTGCAACGGCCTGGTCAGTGAGATGTATGAACTTATTCATGATGAGAAGATTCCCGAGGATGTTGCTTCAGTCGGACTTTTGCATAATGTTGGAATTCTGGTGATGTTAAAATATTTTCCGGAGCAGTTGCGGCAGGTGCTTGAACGGCAGAAAAAATGTCCCGAACTTACTCAGGCACAATTGGAGGAGGAGATAATGGGGGTTGATCACGCCCGGCTTGGAGCTTATCTTCTCGATTGGTGGAATATGCCTTATCCGATTGTCGAAGCGACTCTTTATCATCATAACCCCCTGGCGGCTCCGCTGGTTAATCAGGAGATTATTGTGCTTTTGCATATTGCCGATCATTTAGTGCGGATCGATATGGAAGCGGAAAACATCAGCGCTCTGGAGCCGGAGATTTTTACCCGTTTTGCCATTCCCGGGCGTTTTCGCGAACGTTGCCGGATCGCGGAAAAAGGGAACAACTGATGGATGAGCTTGAGTTACGTCCTACTATTCTTCTGGTTGATGATGAAGCGATGGTGCTGAATGCTTTGCAGCGGCTGCTGCTCCATAACCAGGAATGGGAGGTTCTGGTTGCCGGGAGCGGGGCTGAGGCCCTGGAAATTATGGCGCGGCAGCCGGTCGCCCTGGTTATGACCGATCAACGGATGCCGGAAATGACCGGCCTTGAACTGCTGCGGAAAATAAAAGAGGCTTATCCGGACACCGTGCGCATGGTGCTGACCGGCTATGCCGAAATGGATGTTGTGGTTAATGCCATCAACCAGGGCGAAGTCTATCGCTTCCTGACCAAACCCTGGAAATATAAGGAGCTGCTGGAAACGGTTCAGGCCGGTTTGCAGCATTACCGGGAACAGACGGTTCGTTATTCGGAGATCAGTAAACAACTGGTGCGGGCCAACCTTGAAACCGTAATGGCCCTGGCCGAGGCGATTGAGCTTAAAGATCACTATACCAAAGGCCACTGTATCCGGGTGCGGGATTACTCCCTGCGGATCGCGCTGGCGCTTAAACTTTCGGAAGATTTTCGCCGGGATCTGGTCTATGCCAGCCTGCTTCACGACTGTGGCAAGATCGGGGTCAGTGAGGCCGTACTCAATATTAAGGGTCCGTTGACTGAGGCCCAATATCGTGAGGTCCAGCGCCACTCGATTTTGGGCTTTGAAATGACCAACAAGATTGATTATCTGCGCTCAGCCAGTGTTATTATCCGCCAGCACCACGAACGCTGGGATGGCACCGGTTATCCGGACGGAATTAAAGCCGATGAAATATCATTGGGGGCCCGGATTGTCGCGGTCGCGGATACTTTTGATGCTATGACTTCAAGCCGCCCTTATCGTCGGGCCCGGGATTTTAAATCGGCGGTTCAGGAACTCCTTGATAATCGCGGCACGCAGTTTGACGCGGAAATTGTCGATCTTTTTGTTTCTCTGCTCGATCTTCCGGCTGATCTGTCGGAAGCTGTCGCCAATCCGCGCCGGCTGCTGCTGGTCGGGGCTCAGGCCGAACAGCTCTCGGAATTGCAAAACTCTCTGCCGGCCGCCTCCTATGAAGTGTTCGGCGTCGCGACTCTGGCTGAAGCCCGCCGGCATCTGGCCGAAGTGGAAATGGTTATTTGCACCCAACATCTGCCGGATGGCGACGGGATTGATTTTTTGACCGCGATTAATCATCTGCAGCCCCAAATTATCCGGATTATGCTGATTGCCCGTCAGGAAATGGCAACCCTGGCGGCCACCGTTGACCAGGCTGGTCTCTACGCGTTTATGACTTACCCTTTACAGCCCGCGGAAACCTTGGCTTTGGTTGAAAACGCTTTTGAATGGCAGCGCATGGCCTGTGTTCTTAAATTTGTGTAATAGAGATTAAATTATGGAAAACATTATAGAGTCTGAGGACTTTCAACGTATTCTGGTCGTCGATGATGAGCCCCGGATTGTAAATTCCCTGCGTCGGGTGTTTGCCGCCTCCGCCTTGATTCGGGTCGAGACGGCCTCAAGCCCCGGCGCCGCCCTGGCGATGGTGGCCCGGTTCGCGGATCTGCGTCTTGTTATCAGTGATTTTATGATGCCGGGGATGGACGGCCTTGAGCTTTTAAGTGAAATCGGCCGGCTCCAGCCGGAGATTATCCGGATTATTCTGACCGGCCACGCGAATCTGCAAACCACCCTGCGGGCGATCAATGAGGTCGGGGTTTATAAATTTATTCTCAAACCCTGGAATAATGACGATCTCTACTGGACCATAGTCCGGGCTCTGGAGCTTAATGCGGCGCGTCGGGAAAATCAGCGTCTACAGAAAAAAATCAAGGAACAGGATCTGTTGTTGCAGAAGATGGAAAAGTTTTATCCGGGAATTACCGCGGTTAAGCGGGACGCGGACGGAGCAATTATTTTGACTGATCTTTAACAAGGTATTCTTGATGGCGACAGAAAAAAAACATACGGTTCTTTTTGTGGACGACGAACAGCGGGTTTTGAAGTCATTGAAAAGGGGGCTTATCGCGGAGCCTTATCGTAAAATTTTCGCGTCCGGCGGCCGGGAAGCTCTCGAGATTCTGGCGGCGGAGCCGGTTGAGGTAATTGTTTCCGATATGAAAATGCCGGAGATGAATGGCCTGGAACTCCTGCAGGAAGTGGCTCAGCGTTATCCTGACATTGTTCGTCTGGTTCTTTCCGGCTATTCGCATACCAATACCGTGCTGGCGGCCGTTAATGAGGGCCGGATATTTCGTTATATCACCAAACCCTGGAGCCTTGATAATGACATTAAACCGGCTCTGAACGCGGCTTTGGAATTTTATGACAAACGGGCTCAGGATCGTCTGGAAGCCGAACGGCTGCTGAATGATAATCTGCAGCTTAAAGGGCAGCTGGATGATGGCCGTAAAACGGTTTCGGAAACCAAAAAAGTGGCCACCGAAATCTATCGCCGCAAAACCAACGCCCAGAAGCGCTCTTTTGAACGGATGCAGGGACTTTTGGATTATGTGTCGAACCAGGTTATTAACCTGGAAATGGGTGAGTTGGACGGCGAAAGTCGAAAACTGGTTGGCGAAATTAAAGCCGTCTGTCGCCGGGCGATCGCCGGAATCGACAATGTTTACCTTATGAACGCCCTTGAAGTAGGTGAAAGGCAGCCGCAGATGACGGTGGTGGAACTGGGCCGTTTTTTCGCCGAACTTGAATCGACGGTCAAAAAGTCTCCTGAAGCTGAAGGTTTGACCGTGATCTTTCAGTTGGCGGAAAACCTGCCGGAAAAGGTGATCAGTGATACTGAATTATTACATACCATGTTATGGGAAGTTCTGGCAAACGCCCTGCAAAACAGTCCGTCCGGCGGGATCGTGATTTGTGATGCCGCCGCGCAAAGTTTCGGTGAAGGGACTATGAATTTGATCGTATCCGTGCGGGATACCGGCCCCGGCATTGAACCGGATAAACTGAAAGAGTTGCAGAAACCTTTTTCCTGCGGCAGTTCCGGCAATAAGCGCCGGGCCTGGGGTGTGGGTTTAGCTCTGGCCCGTTTGATCACTTCCCGACTTGACGGTTTTATGAAAATCGGCGGCGTCGAGCAAGGCTGTCAGGTCACCCTGACCGTAAAGGTTCAAGTTTCCTCCCACCCGGAAAATGAAAGCTGATTGTAATGATGCGGTCGTATTCGGGCTCAGGCGGCTTTTCCCGCCCGGCGGCAAGATTTCTTTTTTTCCCTGGACCCACTTGTCGCCCGTTTTATTGCCGGTTCGGCAGCTTAACAATTACCCGGATCCGGGCTGGTTCTTCGTTTTGAATTTGAATGTTTCCGCCATGTAAATTGACAATCTCTCTGACGATTGTCAGGCCGAGGCCGCAACCGCCGAATTCCTGGGAACGGGATTTCTCAACCCGGTGGAATTGTTCAAAAACCAGTTTAAGCTCAGCTTCCGGGAGGGCGGGGCTGCCGTTACTGATTTCCAGGGA
>WFRP01000245.1 GCA_015486505.1 Pseudomonadota bacterium
ATTAAATCTTGTTTTTTGGTGCAGAAAATAACCTGTAAGGTACTAATGCGGGAACATATCCCGCAACCCAAACAGGGCTTTTCGGCCCGCAAATAAGTACTCTTATCAGAACATTTTCTTGTTTTTACAGTTGGAAAAAGCTGTCGAAAAAAACAAGAAAATAACCTGTAAGGTACTAAAACAGCAGCAGGCCGGGCCCCTCCCCGGAAGGAGGGAAATTAAAATTCGGCTGAATAGTTATGTAAATTGTTAAAATATTCCCTCAGCCTGTATTATCAGACCCAACCCGAAATGTCGATCACAAATAGATATAAAAATGATATCGGATAATACCGGCATCAAACTCAAGCCAGTAATTTCTTCAGAGCCGCGACCGACGGAACTTTACCGACCACTTTGACTTCACCTTCAATCGCTAAGGCTGGAGTCAGCATCACTCCAAATTCCATTATTTGGTTAAGGTCGGTAATTTTTTCAATTTCACAATCAAGATTTAATTCTGAAGCTGCCTTTCCCACACTTTCCGCCAACTTCTCACATTTCTGACAACCGGTTCCCAGCACTTGAATTTTCATTGTTTTGTCCTTTTCATCAAGATATCATACCAAAAATAACCCCGCTGATCGTCGCCATCACGACAACCAGGAGGACAAACACGACTGTTTTAAGCGTACCCAGCACACTGCGGATTACCAGCATACTCGGCAGGCTCAAGGCCGGGCCCGCCAGCAGCAGCGCCAGCGCCGGGCCTTTCCCCATACCATTACCAATCAACCCCTGCAGGATGGGAACCTCGGTCAAGGTGGCAAAATACATAAAGGCTCCGGCGAAAGATGCACAAAAGTTTGCCCTTAAAGAGTTGCCGCCCACCGCCTGCGCCACCCAGGTTGAAGGGATTAAACCTTCGCTGTCAACCCGGCCCAGGAGCAGACCGGCAACAAATACCCCGATTAAAAGGAGCGGAAAAATCTGTTTGGCCAGATCCCATGACGATGAAAACCACTCCCTGTTTTCCTCGGAACCTCCGGCGGTAATAAATGACAAAGAGAGCATTCCGACCGAAAAAGCCAGCAACGGCGTCTGCGGATAAAACAGGGCTGAAATAACAACCGGCAACGCACCAAGGATTACTTTGAGTAAAGGCGCCTTAAACCAGACAACCAGCATAAGCGCAAAGAAAGCGGCCGAAATCGCGGTCAGGTGCCATTTGTGGAAAAACATAAAATGCCAGATTCCGGCATCGCCACTGTCCGGTTTCCCCCAGTTGGCAAAAACCAGAATCGCAACCATTGAGCCCAGATAGAGCCCATTCTGCCAGAGCGGCCGGGTTACTTCATCAGGCATTGAAACCGCGTTAAGACTTTTTTCCCGTTCCTCTTTGCGAAAAATAAAATGCATCGCCAGACCGATAACGACACTGAAAATCACGGCCCCGACCGCCCGGGCAAAGCCAAGTTTGGGCCCGAGAATGCGGGCGGTCAAAACGATGGCCAGAACATTGATTGCCGGGCCGGAATAAAGAAACGCAGTCGCCGGGCCGAGTCCGGCCCCCATACGGTAAATCCCGGTGAAAAGCGGCAGAACCGTACAGGAACATACCGCCAGGATTGTTCCGGAAACCGAGGCCACACTGTAAGCTACGATTTTATTAGCCCCGGCCCCGAGATATTTCATCACCGAAGCCTGACTGATGAAAACCGAAATCGCACCGGCAATAAAAAATGCCGGGACCAGACACAGAATCACATGTTCCCGGGCATACCATTTGACCAGATGCAGGGCTTCAATAATTGAATTATCAAAACGGGCAACTCCCACCGGGAGATAAAAACATCCCAGAAAAACTGCCAGTACCAAAGCAAATATCCGCCATTCAGCCTTAAAATTCATCAGGCAAAGATCCTCTTGTAATTGTAGATTTATTGTAACTATTCAGCCAAATTTTACCCCCCCCACCTTCTGGAGGGGGCGGGGGTGGTTTTTCGGAGCGGTTGCGGAAACGATTTCGTTGTTTTTCGGAAGCGAGCGGGAGCCCATTAGCATTGCAACTGTTTGAGCGTAAGCGAGTTTTGCAAGGCGGGCGAAGCGAGCGTAAGGAAAAACAGAAATCTTAACGCCTAGCGGAGAAAAACCGCG
>WFRP01000246.1 GCA_015486505.1 Pseudomonadota bacterium
GGGCGGGGGTGGTTTTTCTGAGCGGTTTCGGAAAGATTTCGTTGTTTTTCCCAGTGAGCGAGAGCCCATAAGCATTGCAACTGTCTGAGCGTAAGCGAGTTTTGCAATGCGCCCAACGAAAGTGTCCTTGGGGTGCGGGCGAAGCGAGTGTTGGAAAAACAGAAATCTTAACGCCTAGCGGAGAAAAACCGCACCCGACCCCGTCTTCGGCTGAATAGTTACATTTTTTTATTTAGGGATTCCCTTTACTTTTTTTATAGGCTTTGTTCCAACCCCAGGCATTAGCACCGGAGCCGCGTTCAAAACTCCGCTTCCGGTAGATATCGGCAATCTTGTCACCGTCACCGGCCATCAGCGCTTTGGTTGAACACATGGCGGCACAAAGCGGCACCTTTCCTTCAGCAATCCGGTTCTGACCGTAAAGCCGGCGCTCCTTATCACTGAATGTTTTAACCGGCCCGCCGGCGCAGTAGGTGCATTTATCCATTGCCCCCCGGGCCCCGAAAACATTTCCTTTGGGAAACTGGGGCGCCCCGAAAGGACAGGCCATAAAGCAGTAACCGCAACCGATGCACACCTCCTTGTTGACCAGAACGATACCATCTTCACGCTGGTAGATGGCATCCACCGGACAAACCGCGATACAGGGCGCATCCGCGCAGTGCATACAGGAGACTGAGATACTTTTTTCTCCCGGCTTGCCCGCGTTAACTGTCACAACCTTGCGCCGATTAATTCCCACCGGCACCTGATTGCCCTCCTTACAGGCAACGACACAACCATTACAATCGATACAACGTTCCACATCACAGAGAAATTTCATTCTGGCCATGGTCTTTACTCCATATATTCTTAAGCTTTAGTAATCTTGCAGAGGCCGGTTTTGGTCTCCTGCATCTGGGTAACGATATCATAACCGTAATTGGTCACGACATTGGCCGCTTCACCGATAGCGTAGGGCACGGTGCCCGCGGGATAGTTGGCAACCAGCGAGCGCCCCATAAATTCGCCGCCGAAATGGAAGGGCAGGAAGATGGTCTGCTCATCCACCCGGGCCGAGATTTTGGCCCGCACCTTGATTTTACCCTGATTGGGAGATTCAATCCAGATCATTTCACCGTCGCGGATACCGTAGTCATTGGCGACTTTCCGGTTTACTTCCGCGTACATATGCGGCTGGAGCTCGGCCAGATATTTATTGCTCCGGGTTTCGGCCCCGCCGCCCATAAATTCCACCATCCGGCCGGTAGTCAGAATCAGGGGAAAATCCTTGACCCAGCCGGGCTTCTGCTCGCTCTTGAAACGGGTAAAGACCCGGTAGTGATCGGGTTTATCCGCGTAGGTCGGATACTTGGCGATCAGGTCGGGCCGCGGCGAATGCAGCGGTTCCCGATGGATGGGCACCTGATCTGGAAAATTCCAGACCACGCAACGGGCCCGGGCATTGCCGAACGGGGCCATGCCGCGGCTGATGGCCACTTTCAGGGTTTTCTGACTCAGATCGGTCTTCCAGTTGGTGCCCGGGACAATATCCTTGAATTCCGGATAGCCGCCGTCAACTTTACTGCCGGGGTTGGCAACCCCTTTGGCCGCGAGCAGGTTTTCGCTGCGGCCGCTGGAATATTTTTTCTCCGTCCCGAAACGGGCCCGGAAAGGAAGCCCGCCCTTGGCGACCGGTTTGGAAATATCGTAAAGAATCGGGGTTCCCGGATGGGTCTCGGTCCAGCAGGGCCAGGGCAGACCGTAGTATTCCCCGTTACAGGGGCCGCCGACCGCTTGCATGGTGTTGATATCAAAGGTATGCCAGTTGTCGGTGTGTTTTTTGATCCGTTCCGGGGTCTGACCGTTGTAACCGATGGTCAGCGAGCCGCGGCCGAGCTCGCGGGTGATATCTTCCGGGCTCTGTTTGATATTTTTGTAGAACTTGTCGGCAAAGCCGAAACGTTTGGTCAATTCGGCCATGATTTCGTAGTCATCCTTGCTATCATGCACCGGATCGACAACTTTGTAACGCCACTGAAACTGGCGTGAGGTGCTGGTCAGACTGCCGGAGGTTTCGTACTGGCTGGAACAGGGCAGCAGGTAGATATTGTCCTTCTCACAGGCGGCCGCGGTCATCGTCGGGAAAGGATCGATAACCACCACCAGCTCCAGCTTATCCAGAGCCTTTTTCAGTTTATGATACTGCGACTGCGAATTGGAGGCACAGCCCCAGAAAACCACCCCTTTCAGAGGCGTATACTGGTCGATTTTATCTTCCTGAATAGCGCCCTCATACCAGCGGCTTAAGGTAAAACCTTTTTTATTCATATACTCTTTGCTGTGAAAGCGGCCTTTTATCCATTCATAATCGACATCCCAGACCCGGCACCAGTGTTTCCAGGCGCCGTCGGAGAGGCCGTAGTAGGCCGGCAGGCTGTGCGAAAGGATACACATATCGGTCGCCCCCTGGACGTTGTCATGACCGCGGAGAATATTGCAGCCGCCGCCGGAAACCCCCATATTGCCCAGAACTAACTGGAGGATACAGTAGGCCCGGGTATTGCTGCTGCCGATCGAGTGCTGGGTCCCGCCCATGCACCAGATTACGGTTCCGGGACGATGCTTGGCCATCATTCTGGCGATCCGGACGGTTTCGGCGGCCGGCACCCCGCTGATCTCCTCAACCACTGCGGCGGTATAATGCTGAGCCTCTTTCCGCATCTCGGGAAAACCGGCGACCCGGGTGCGGATAAACTCTTTGTCATACCACTCATTTTCAATAATCTGATTAATCAAACCCATGACAAAAGCGGTATCGCTGCCGCTGCGGATCCGGATAAAATCAGTCGCCTTGGCCGCGGTTTTGGTAAACCGGGGGTCAACCACAATCAGCGGTGCGTTATTAACCTCTTTGGCATGCAGAATGTGCTGCATAGCCACCGGATGGGCCTCGGCGGCGTTGGAGCCGATCATAAATACCAGTTTGGAGTGACGGATATCATTGACGCTGTTGGTCATGGCCCCGTAACCCCAGGTATTGGCAACCCCGGCGACCGTGGTTGAGTGACAGATCCGGGCCTGGTGATCGATATTATTGGTGCCCCAGAAAGCCGCCAGCTTGCGATGGAAATAGGCCATCTCATTGGAGACTTTGGCGCTGCCGTTCCAGTGTACCGCGTCCGGCCCGTCCTTTTCGCGAATCGCCAGCAATTTATCGGCAACCTCATCGAGCGCCTGTTTCCAGGAGAGTTTTAGCCATTTGCCGTTCACCCTTTTCATCGGGCTTTTGAGACGTTTTTCACTGGTCACCATATCGATAGCCCCGGCCCCTTTACAACAGTGACCGCCCCGGGAGAGCGGATGGTCGGCGGCAACCTCCTGCCGCACCCAGACCCCGTTCTGGACCTCGGCAATAATACCGCAGGCCACCGAACAGTGGGTGCAGATGGTCTTAACCTTTTTCGAGCCGGGATAGGGAGTTTTCGCAACCGCCCCGGCCCCGGCCGCCGCCTGGGATTTCCGGGTCAGCCGACTGCTTAAAGCGAGCCCGGTAAAGGCCGCCGTCAAGGCTGACAACTGCAAAAATGAGCGCCGGACAAAAGCGGGATTTCGGGTGATTTTTCGACCTGAAGCTACAGGTTCAGCTACTTGATTGATAATTTTTCTACTGGCCATTGTGCCCTCCTCTATAACTTCACGACTTCAATGAACTGTAATAATCTCTAAACGCCGGGGTTTCCTTATAAAGTACCTCATCACGGTCGGTTTTCCGCTCCCGGGCCGCGGCCTTTCCGGGTTTCAGCGCCGTCCCGGCCACCGCCGCCGCAGCCGTCCCCAAAGCTAACTTTTTCAAAAAAGAGCGTCGGTCATCTTTCATCGTCATACCTCCTTAAACTTTAAGGTTACATCGGATATTTTGACTTCTAAGTAACGGTTTATAACTACTTGAAATTATTAAAATTTTATCTGTGTCTATCCGTGTCCATCTGTGGTTCAACAAAAAAAATAGAAACCACAGATGAACGCAGATTAACACAGATTTAGTACCTTACAGGTTATTTTCTGCACTAAAAAAC
>WFRP01000247.1 GCA_015486505.1 Pseudomonadota bacterium
CCGGCAATTGCTTTTAGTGACGACAGGTTAAACCTTTCTATCTTTTCCGGCCGCAAAAAATTCCATTTCGCATTGAAAAAAGTTACTTTTACATTATCAATCAGTAAATCTATCTGTTCACTCGTCTGGTTTATTATTTCAACTCGTTTGGGAATCTTTTTGATATAATCAAAGATCTCATTTTTTTTAAAGCTATCGCTGTAGGTAAAAAAATCAAGGTCTTCACTCTTTCTATGACCGAGATGAAGTGAGAGGGCCGTGCCGCCCACCAGAACATATTTGTCTAAAAATAAAGCATCTCTAATAAGATCGGTAAGTAAATTGCGGGTGTCAGGAAGCAAGTAGTCTGAATTTCTCAAATCGGGCATTTCTTTTCCTTTTGAAGTAGCTACTCTCAATATCCATTTTCCAGAAAACCCGGGCCAGGAAAAGATTTAATTTTATAAATCTTTTGTCTTCGGTCAGTCGTTCTTCCCAAACTTTTTTTAGCTGATTTTCATCGTAAAGTAAAAACAGAGTTTTCAGATCTTCAAAGTCTCCGTACTTCAAAGTATATTCGCATAAAAGCGGATCTCCAGCATCCTCAAAGCTTATATCCTTGGCATAACTCCAGAAAACCCCTTTGTCCTTTAATTTTTCGAACAATGCTTTTCGAGATTTATCTTTGTTTTTATTCATCATTTTCAATTTACATCAATATAAAACCGAATCGCATTAAAGGTTGCGGAACCGATGCCTTCGACTTTTTTAATATCCTCGATACCGGTAAACGTTGCAACCGATTCCCGGTATTTGATAATCCTGACCGCAAGTACCGGCCCGACCCGGGGCAGAGTTACGAGTTCTGCCAAGTTCGCCTGATTAATATTGATCGGTTGTCGCAGTCCATCCTGCATGGCTTTGGTCATGAATTTATCATAATGCTGGGTTAAATGTTTTTCCGCAATCTCTCTGTTTGCCTGATCAACCCAGATCTCGCTATCGAAGTTACCCAGAACATAGATCAACTGCTCTTCATCCAAAGTCCCTTGGGCATCGTGGTGCGGGCAATGTCTTATCTTCTTACCTTTTTCGATTTCAACCAGGGCAAAAGATGAATCCGGGAGCAGACTGATCTTTTCCGCGCTCCATTCCCGACAAAAGCCTGAACCCGCATCCAGAAAGAGAAAAACCGAAAGACCGAGCAGGTAGAGACACATAAGTGAGTTGCGCTTAAATTTCGGCATATACCTCCCCTTATTGTTGACAATTAAATGGTAGTGTCAATAATATCCCGCTTTTTTATTTGCAGCACACTGAAGTAAGGATTTGTATTCGTTATGGGATTTTTGATTGCAGAGGAAATCGTTTTGGATGTTTAATTATCTCTTCAGTTAAATCAACATCTATTTCAGGCCAGTAAAAATGACCTGAAGACGGTTCTTCCACCGTGATGATTGCTTTAATGGTTTGATCCTTAAACCATGGAAAATCTTCATAGGGTAAGAATAGTTCTTTGTCATGAGTCAACATCCATATCCCATGGGTTGTGATATTGGTAACTTCAACAGTGAAAGTGTTTGTTTCATGCGCTAACGAGCTCATTATAATGATCCTCTACAATTATCTCAATTTCCTTTAATTGTTTAAATCACCCTAAGGCCTTAAACAGTAAAAAGCCGCCGATTAGCATAAAACCGATTCCGGCGGCGATATTTAAGGTTTTTTCACTGATAAACTGCGCCAGGATCTGCCCCCCTAAAACCCCGATCGCTGAAGCTGCGACCAGGGCCAGGGAGGCCGCCAGAAAAATGGTTAGTTTACTGATGCCTTTGTCAGTGGCAAACAGCATGGTCGCCAATTGAGTTTTGTCACCGAGCTCGGCGAGAAAGACCGTTATGAAAATTGTAAAAAATACTTTTGGGTTCATTGTTAGTGAGTTTCCGATGCGGGAACAAATCCCGCAACCCAATTTGGCCTTTTCGGCCCGTACCCCGAGGGCAATCCGCTGGTCGCAAATAAGTACTCTTATCAGAACATTTTCTTGTTTTTTCAAACCGAAAATAACCTGTAAGGTACTAATTTGTGTCTTCGGTTTTCTTATTCATCAAATTTTTCCATCCAGTAGATGCCACCGCTTTTAGTGGCTCCGGGATTAGCTTCCTTAATACCGATGATAGCTCCTGTACTGGTCTGGACAAAAGCTTTCGAGCCGGTATCTTTTCCTGTATGTATGTTAGGAGTTAAGGTCAGGCCAACGCCGAGATCTACAAACTTTTTTATCACAGCGTCTGTTTCACTGTCACCAAATATGGATTCTTTGTAGGCGCTGCCGGATCTATAGTACAAGCCGTAAAGGTAACTTAAACCTTCAATCTGACAATCATCATCAGATGGCTTATATGTGGTGAATGAAATGAGATCACCAAGAAGCGCCGCCTGGCCCAGGTTGCGCTCACTGTTGTTGATGAAATCTAACTGCCACCCTTTTTTACCTGAAACAGCTAAAACATTTTGATCAAAATTATCAATTCCGTCGGCATTGTTGGTTATGACAATCCCGGAAACATCAACCAGATCACTTTGATTTATTTGATCCCAACTCCAATCATATTGCTGGGTTGAGCTGTTGTAGGTGCGATCCTCCCTGATGCCGTAAAAGGATTGCTGGTCGTACGCTGTGGTGCCTGTGACATCCTGGCGGTTGAAAAAACGTCCGGTGCCGAAGAAAACCCAGCGATTCATCTGCTCATCGACGGCGATCGCCGGCGCCGCGACAATCGGCTGGCCGCTGTGGACCCCGCTCAGGTCTATCAGGGTGGAGTCGTTATGTCCATTGAGAGTCCAGTTAGACGTGGTATCATCATCGTCAATGACGATACGGCGCAGTTTGCCGCTCCAGCCGCTGCTGAAGTCTCCGGCAACCGTACCGAAATAGATTGCGTCGGCTTTATAATCAAGGTCATAATCAACCGTAATCGGGTCGGAAATGAAAGAGTTATCATCGAGTTTTACAAAGGGGGTAATGCCGGTTGCCAGAGTTTGCGATATTCCATAGTCATCCAACATCTTTATTTCATTATCCTGAGCCAGCCCTTTGAGATCGAGAATATATATTCTGCCTTTTTGGCTGCTGGTTGCTTCCGCCAGGGTGTTGGCAACGGAGTTACCGACAGCCGGGGCCGGGCCGGAACCGAAAACCAGATACCAGTCGTTTCCGTCATTATCCGGATTTTTATCTTTCATCGGTACAACTGTCGGGTAGCAGGTTGTATATCCGAGATCGGGAAGGGTCAATTCGGCCAACAGTTCAGGTTCAGCTTCAGGATTGGTGATATCCATGATTATGTAGGCTGAAGTAAATTCAGGCTCAGGGTTGCCAGAGGCATCCGTGGTGGTGTTGTCACGATTGGTATCAGCCTGGATTTTGCCGCCGCCGAAACGCATCCCGATAACCATAACCGTACCCCAGCCGTTCGGGTGGGTTGCGTCGGGAGTGAAGATTTTGGCGTCGAAAATTCTCGGTTTGAGATCGACATAGGCCACATGGTAATCGGTATTGTAGTCGCTTTCCGTCAGCCAGCTTAAATGGGGGAGCAGATTCCAGGGGACGTAAGCCCACATTTCAGCCCCTAGAGGCAAGCCGGCATCATCATTAAACGTGTAAACCTTGGTGGTTGAATCGTAGCTGCAGTCGAGCCAGAATTTATTGGTAGCGGAGTCGAAGAAACCGCCGTTAAAAGCGTGCAGCATGCCGTCGTTGCCGCCGACGTAGACCATCTGCCGGCGGTTGCGATAGAGTATTCTGAAGTCTGTGTAACTGCTGTCGGAATAGAGCAGATCGTAATGTTCAGCAGGCCTGCCGACGATGGTCGGGGTCGATGTGACGATGTCTCCGAGACGCCAGGTGTCAATTTTTGTATCGTTTTTCTTGGTGGGATAGTTGACCTCGCGACTGCGCATTGCCGGAAGCGTCAAACCCAATACCGTCAGGCCTGCCTGATCCTGGCCGCGAATAAATTTTATTACTCGCTGCGCCTGGAAAACCGCGTAAGCCTGATAAGCGATTTGGTCGGTTACATTACCTGAATTGTCGATCATACTGCTGAGATAAGCCGGTGGTTGAACCTGTTCAAACGGTTTGGGAATCACATGGATATAGCGATAAATATCACTGTTCGTGTATAAGAATCTTTGCAGTTCACCTGAGTTGTCAATGCTGCTGTCGTCCGGAATCATATTTCCATTCTGGTCCAGAAAGGTGAAGATGAAGCGTCTTTGCCCCCGGCCGGAATATCTTCTCTGTTGTAAAACGTAGTTATCGTCGTTTTTCATCGTATTGAGCCATTTACCGGCCGACCAGAGGGGTTTGACTTCAGTCATGTCTATCTTTGTGGGGTTTTTCATTTCATTTTCATCGAGGATGCCGTCGGCATTCTTGTCTTTGTACCTGAGAACGACGCGGTTTTCAAACCTGATAATTCGGTCCGTGTCGAGATCAAGTTTGCGGTTGCCGTTGTAGTCTTCACGAATATTGCCGTGCGCGTCGATAAAAAAACAGTTTACGTCCCCGACCCAGTTGACGGTATTACCGGAATCTCCTTTGAATTCCGGATAAAAGATTGCCTGGTAAACCGCTCCTTCACCGGAACGGGAACTGGAGATTACCGAGGCCGCGGTTCCGGACGCGGTGCGGCGCAGGATATCGGCAAAGGACCGGTTGAGCTGTTCTTCCAGCTTGAGGGGGTTGGTAACATAAAAGTAGGTATCCGGGATGCCGTTGTTATCGGTGTCCCACTCACTTTTTTTATCGGGTTTATCATCGCTCGATGACTCATCCTCCTCAAACCCCCCCCATTTGGCGGCATACCAGAGCGGATTGTTGAGAAAA
>WFRP01000248.1 GCA_015486505.1 Pseudomonadota bacterium
CGATAAGGAGCTAGTTTCTTGGTAATACCTGTTGACGTTGATGTCAATGAAATAGCTCAGTATGGCCGAGATTTTTCTTGGCGCAAACCATTCGGGGGCCGTTTTGATTTTGAGGTATCCTTAATAATTTGAGGTTTTAGTACCTTACAGGTTATTTTCTGTACCAAAAAACAAGATTTAACAGTCAGAAAATGTTCTGATAAGAGTACTTATTTGCGGGCCGTAAGGCTCCGTTTGGGTTGCGGGGATTGTTCCCGCATTAGTACCTTACAGGTTATTTTCTTGTTTTTTTCGACAGCTTTTTTCAACTGTAAAAACAAGAAAATGTTCTGATAAGAGTACTTATTTGCGGGCTGAAAAGCCCTGTTTGGGTTGCGGGAGCTGTTCCCGCATTAGATATGGAAAATCAATCAAATGCATCAGCAGTTGCCTTAAAGTTCGATGAACTCTGGCAGACTGTATGTAAGTTGCGCGCGCCCGAGGGCTGTCCCTGGGACCGGGAGCAGGATTTTTCTTCGATGAAAAATCAGTTTTTAGATGAGGTTTATGAGTTTGTTGATGCTCTGGAAGCTGACGATACTAAAGGTATGTCGGAGGAACTGGGCGATCTTTTCTTTCACCTGCTTTTCTTCAGTTGTCTCGGTGAAGACGGCGGCCGTTTCAGTTTAGAAAATACGCTGGCGCAGATTAAGGCCAAACTTATCCGTCGGCATCCGCATGTGTTTTTAGAGACGGAAAAAGATATCTCGCCGGCTCAGGTCAAAGTCAACTGGGACAGGATCAAACGGGAGGTTGAGGGTAAAGAGTATAAATCAGCTTTGGACTCGGTGCCCGCGTCGCTGCCGCCGTTGTTGAAAGCCTTTGTTTACGGTCAGAAAGCGGCAAAAGTCGGTTTTGACTGGTCTTCTCCGGCTGAGGTTCTGCCCAAACTTCGGGAGGAGTTGGCTGAAGTTGAGGAGGTTCTCGAATCCGGTGGTGAACGTCTGCAGGATGAACTCGGCGACCTGCTGTTTGTTGTCGTAAATCTGGTGCGGTTGTCCGGTTTTGAGCCGGGCCGGGTGCTGAATCGGGCGAATCTGAAGTTCTCCCGCCGATACAGATTTATGGAGCAGGCGGCCCGGGCGCAAGGTTCAGCCCTGGCCGAAATGACGCTTGAAAAACAGGAAATTTTATGGCTTAAAGCGAAATCGGAAGCGGGTTGAGCCGGCAGCTGAACCGCCTGCCTGTGGAAAACATTGTGGAATCAGGTGCATAATCATTTGATTTCGTTGGTAAAAGTAGTTTTTGAGCTTTAGCCGGTGATTGTGGGTTTTGGTTGAATAGTAATAAAATCAATAATTTACGCTGCACGTCGGTGCTATCTTATGGATAATAAAGATATTTTGCCGGTTACTCACAGCGTTTGTTAAATGGTTGTTGATGAAGTTGTTGAAAAGCTGTGAAGGAAACCATAATAACTGAATTATCTACTTGTAAATGAATGAAAAAGCCCGAAATGAAAAAGCCCGGAATGAAAAAAAACGAAGGCGCCGTTTGTCAAGTTTTTTGCAGGACTTTTTTGACGATCTCACCCAGACTCTGTATCGTGTAGGGCTTTTTGATGAAAGCGGAGGGGCCGTAAGCGAGCGCTTTTTCAACTTCGCTGTTTTCCGAAAAGCCGCTGGCAATAACCGCTCTCAGACCGGGTTGAATTGCAATCATACGGGCATAGGTCTGGCGGCCGTTGATGCCGGGTTCCATCAGCATATCAAGCAGTACCAAATCAAAATGCTCTTTTTTAATGATTTCGATTCCCTCTTCTCCGGACGCGGCGGTCAGGGTTTTATAGTTGAGTGTCGCCAGGAGTTCACCGGCAATATCACGCTGAATTGTTTCATCATCAACAATCAGAATTTTCTCCTGATTACCATTCAAGTCGGTGACTGCCGTTTTTTTCAGGTCTGATTCTGAGGTTAGTTCGTCCTCATCGTCGGCTTTTTTGCTTGCGGGAAGATAGATAGTGAAAGTTGTGCCGCTGTCATCACTGGTAAGTTTGATTTTACCGTCGTGGTCTTCGATGATGTTCCAGACGATGGCAAGGCCTAAGCCGGTCCCGCTGCGACCCATACTTTTCTTGCTGTAAAAAGGTTCAAAAATATGGGCCTGATCAGTGAGCGAAATGCCCGGTCCGTCATCCCGGACGGCGATTGCGATATAACGGCCCGGCCGGTGCAGGATGTTATCCGAATCCGGCGTGTCGACTATATGATTATAGCTTGAGACCGTGATCGAGCCTTCCGGATTGGTGACCGCTTCAAACGCGTTTAGGAGCAGGTTGCCTAGAACCCGGCGGATGTGGATGGCTGAACCTTTGATATTATGGAGTTCAGGGTCAAGTTTCGTGGTCAGCGATATTTGTGGGCTTTGCTCAATTAAAGATTTAATCTCCGGTGAGTTGACGGTGTTTTTAATCTCCTGATTGATTGCCACCGTCTCTTTGACGGCGGCAACTCCACGGGTAATGGTAAGCATATCGGCCACGACCTCGGCGGCCCGGTTGCCGGAATCCAATATCGCGGTGACCGGCCGGCGCAGAGGGCTGTCGGCCGGCAACTGCAGCAATATAAGTTCCGGGTAGCTGATGATGCCGGAGAGAATATTGTTGAGATCGTGCGCCACTCCCCCGGCCATCAGGCCAATCGCCTCCATCTTTTGCTGGAGCCGCAACTTTTCTTCGGTCTGATGCAGCTTTTCGGCCTGTTGCTGAATTTTCAAGTTTTGTTCATGTAGTTTGCGGTTGTATTTTTTCAAGGTATAGTTGCGCCAGAGGAGAAGTAAAAATATGGCGGTTGCCAGCAGCATAATCCGGATTATGAGTTTATAGTTATTTCCCCGGTCATAACGTACCGCAATCCAGTTATTTAAGATCTGTTGATGGGTTTTGGGGTCGATGGCGGCGATGGCTTTGTTGAAAATTGTTAAAAGTAGCGGTTCATCATTGCGGACGCCGATGCCCAACTCCCAGCGCTCATCAAATTTACCGGCGACTTTGAGCTCGCCGACAAAATCTTTCTGGATCGTGTAGCCGACGGTGGCCAGGGTGCCGATGAAACCGAAAAGCCTGCCGTTGACGACCTGCTTCAATCCTTCCGGGGTTGAAGCGACATCAACAATCTGCATCTTCGGGAAGCGTTTGCGCAGGATTTCATTAAAGGCGTAACCTTTAACGATGCCGATTTTTTTATCGGTTATCATTGAGACTTCGTCAATGAACGGAGTTCCGGTACGGGCCGCCATAACCAGCGGGATACTCAGGTAGGGCTTGGTGAAATTCATATAGAGTCGCCGTTCCGGAGTCGGCATCGCCAGGGAAAAGATATCGCATTTCCGCGCCTTGGCAAAGGCTATCGACTCGCTCCAGTCACGGGTGGGAACCAGCTTAATCGGGATGCCGATCATTTTGGCAATGATGGCAAAATATTCAGCGGTCATACCGATATGTTTGCCGTTTTTAATCATTTCCAACGGCATCCAGTCGGGGTCGATACACATTTTGATAACTTTTTTCCGGGCCAGAAATTCTTTCTCCTGCGGGGTGAGCACCAGAATTTCATTTACGGTTTTTTGGGGAGTGCTTTTGGTGTTGTCGGATTGATAGATCTGGCATAATCCGGCCGGGGTTGAGACGAAATAAGTTGCCAGCAGGGCCAGCAGAGTGATATGGCGAATGGTGAGATGGAAACGCAAGGTTAGCTCCGTAGTCGGTTTACGTTCAGAGCGCGGCGTTTGATTCGCGGCTCCAGCGGTTGCGGGTCAGGGCGTCAATTCAAGGTGATAAACCTTACTTTATTGGTCATCATTACAGTATAAATACGTTTTAGTCAAGTCTGAGAACGGGAGTTGCGGGATTTATTTCCGCATTAAGTAAAATATTCAGGAGACCTATGCGAAAAAAATATTTCTTCAGTAGATTGACATTGGCGTTGGCATTGATTCTCTGCTTAAGCCGGCTGTCGGCGGCGGCGCCGATCAAGGTCTATTTCAGCCCGCAGGGCGGCGCGGAAGCGGCTTTGGTTGAACTTATCGATAACGCCCGGCAGAAACTTGATATCGCGGTCTATTTTTTTACCAATCGCAACCTTGCCGCCGCCGTCAAGCGGGCCCATGAACGCGGGCTCAAAATCAGGGTTGTAATCGACGGCACCAATGAAAGTGATTATTCCAAAGGTTTCTATCTGCGGAAATACGGAGTTGATGTGCGCTATGCCCGGGGGCTGCCGAAAAAGTTGAAAAAGTCCCGGAAAGCCAGGCATCGGGTAAAAAAGTATGGCATCATGCATGATAAATTTATGGTGATTGATGATAAAATCGTCGCGACCGGCTCATACAACTGGACTGCGTCCGCGGAAAACTGGAATCGCGAAAATCTGCTGATTATAAATTCAGCGTCCCTGGCCCGCAGGTACACGCGGGAGTTTAAAAAAATTTGGGAAACTACGTTTATGAAATAATAGCGCTACACTATTTTTCTATCTTTTCCCTTTACAAAAATAGTGTTTTAATTTACTGTTGGTCGGGTTACATTGCTTAATGGGGGTTACATAGCTCATTGGGGGCGACATTAGTACCTTACAGGTTATTTTCGGTTTGAAAAAACAAGAAAATGTTCTGATAAGAGTACTTATTTGCGGGCCGAAAAGGCCCGATTGGGTTGTGGGATTTGTTCCCGCATTAGGGTTATCCGGTTAAAACTTCAACTTAAAAGGAGGGGCTTATGAAATTCACGAAAACTCTGTGGTTGGTAATTGCGTTATGTCTTTTGATGTGCACTGTTGCCGAGGCGGGCAAAGACCTGGATGCGGTTAGAAAGAAGGGGTTTATTCAGGCCGGAGTTAACGGCGGGGTTTTCGGTTTCAGTATGCCGGATGCGAAAGGGGTCTGGCGCGGGCTGGATGTCGATACGGCCCGGGCCGTGGCCGCCGCGATTTTCGGTGATGCCAGTAAAGTTAAATTTACGCCTCTGACCGCCCAGCAGCGTTTTACCGCTCTGCAGTCGGGTGAGATCGACATTCTGACCCGAAATACGACCCGGACCTTGACCCGGGAAACCCAGTTGGGGCTCAATTTTGTCAGTGTCAACTATTACGACGGTCAGGGGTTTATGGTGCTTAAAAAACTCGGGGTCAAAAGCGCCAAGGATCTCGATGGGGCCACCGTTTGTGTCCTGCCCGGAACCACAACGGAACAGAACGCGGCTGATTTTTTCCGCAATCATAAAATGAAATGGAATCCGGTGGTTATCGAATCGACGACCGAGTTATCGAAAGCCTTTTTTGCCGGCCGCTGCGATGTTCTGACTTCGGATTCTTCGCAGCTGGCGGGGATTAGGGCCGTAGCTCCCAATCCTGATGACTATACTATTCTGCCGGAAATTATCTCAAAAGAGCCCCTGGCTCCGGCGGTGCGCCACGGTGATGACCAATTCCGGGATATTGTCGATTTTTCGGTTCTGGCCATGATCAATGCCGAGGAGTTAGGGATTACCTCCAAAAATGTTGATGAGATGCTCAAAAGCAAGAATCCGAAAATTCAGCGTTTTCTCGGGGTCCTGCCCGGAAACGGCAAAGCCCTGGGGCTCGATGAAAAATGGGCCTACAATATCGTCAAACAGGTTGGTAATTACGGCGAAGTCTTCGAGCGCAATGTCGGTGAGCATACCAGTCTCGGTCTGAAACGCGGCCTGAACGCCCTCTGGACTAACGGCGGCCTGATGTACTCGCCTCCGTTTAAATAAATAAGTTTGATGAACCAGCCCGCCGCATCATCTCCTCTGCCATCTTCCGCGCCCCCTTTCTGGCGTGACGCCGGGAAGCGGGCGCTGGTTTTTCAGGCGCTGGCCTTAGTGATTGTCGGGGGCCTGGGCTACTATCTTTTCGCCAATACCCAGGCCAATCTCGAGCGTCAGTCGATTGCCACCGGTTTCGGCTTTCTCAAAAAAGAGGCCTCTTTTGAGATCTCCGAATCCCTGATCAGTTATTCCGCGGCGGACACCTACGCCCGGGCGTTGCTGGTCGGGGTTTTGAATACGTTAAAAGTCTCGTTCATCGGGATTATCTTAACGACAATTCTGGGGACGATTATCGGGATCGCCCGGCTTTCCAGCAACTGGCTGGTTTCCAGGCTGGCAGCCTCCTTTATCGAGCTGATGCAGAATATTCCGGTACTGCTGCAGCTTTTTTTCTGGTACGCGATTTTTTACGAAGCTTTTCCCGCGCCCCGGCAGGCGCTGAATCCGGTTAAAGGTTTGTTTCTCTGCAACCGGGGGATTATCTTCGCGATTCCCGCAGCCCATCCGGCCTATCCGGCAATGGGCTGGGTGCTGTTGGCGGTGCTGGTTGGCGGCTGGCTTATTAACCGCTGGGGCCGCCGGCGGCAGGAGCTTACCGGAAAATCGTTTCCGGCGTTCCGGATTACCCTGTTGGCCGCCATTCTGCTGCCGTTTTTGACCTGGCTTTTCTACGGGGCACCGGCCGCGATGAATATGCCGGAAATGCGCGGCTTTAATTTTCGCGGCGGGATGACCATCAGCCCCGAATTCAGCGCCCTGCTGCTCGGGCTGGTACTCTACACTTCGGCTTTTGTCGCGGAGATTGTCCGGGCCGGGATTCAGTCAATCAGCCGGGGCCAGATTGAAGCGGCGATGGCCCTCGGTCTGCGGCCGGGACAGGTTTTGCAGCTGGTGATTCTGCCGCAGGCGTTAAGGGTTATTATTCCGCCGTTAACCAGCCAGATGCTTAATCTGACGAAAAACAGCTCGCTGGCGGTTGCCATCGGTTACACCGATTTTGTCGCAGTCGCCAATACCACCATCAACCAGACCGGTCAGGCTATCGAGGGAGTCGCTATGATTATGGTGGTCTATCTGGTTTTCAGTCTCTCGACTTCACTCTTTATGAACTGGTATAATAAACGTATGGCGCTGGTCGAGAGGTGAGTTGATGAGTGATTTGACCATCGGCAGAAGAGCCCGGTTAAAACCGCCGGTTACCGATATCGGGGTGCTCGGCTGGCTCCATAAAAATCTGTTTAATACCTGGTATAATTCACTGCTGACTATTCTGGCCCTGGCTCTGCTGGCCGCTCTGGCGCCGCCGCTGATTAAATGGGCCTTTATCGACAGCGTCTGGTACGGCCCGGCTTCGGCCTGTCGCAATATCGACGGGGCCTGCTGGTCGGTGATTCCGCATAATATCAGGTTTATCATTTTCGGCTTCTTTCCCGAGGGCCAGGAGTGGCGGCCGACGTTGGCGATGCTGCTGCTGCTGAGCCTGGTGGTCTACTCCCGGAAGCGCGAGCGCTGGCATAAATCTTTGGCCTGGTTCTGGCTTGTCGGTCTGACGGTGATGGGCGGGTTGATGTATGGCGGCATTTTCGGGATGCCGGTCGTCGAAACCTCGCAATGGAGCGGCCTGCCCCTGACCCTGATGCTCTCTTTTTTCGGGATAGTTGCGGCCTATCCTTTAGGAATTCTTCTGGCTTTGGGGCGCCGGTCGCGGATGCCGGCGATTAAATCTTTATGTATTGTTTATATCGAAATGATTCGCGGGGTGCCCCTGATCAGTCTGCTGTTTATGTCTTCGATAATGTTTCCGCTCTTTCTCCCGGAAGGGGTTTCAATCGATAAAGTGCTGCGGGCCCAGATCGCGATTATTCTGTTTACGGCAGCTTACATTGCCGAGGTCGTCCGCGGCGGCCTCCAGGCGATGCCCCGGGGCCAGTATGAGGCGGCGGAGTCGCTGGGTTTGAGCTATAACCAGACGATGCGGCTGATTATTCTGCCCCAGGCTTTAAAGATTGTCATTCCGCCGACGGTCGGCATCCTGCTTTCCGCCTTCAAGGATACCTCGCTGGTGGTAATCATCGCTCTTTATGATGTTTTGAAAACCACCAAGGTTACGCTCTCCAATCCCAAATGGACCGGCTGCTCGACCGAGGCTTATATCTTTCTTGCCCTGCTCTATTTTGTCTTCTGCTACGCTATGTCAAGCTACAGCCGCAGACTCGAAAAAGAGCTTGATACCAGCTATTGATAAACAGGTTAAGTGATGATTATGAATAACCGGGAACCTGAGAAAAAATCTGAAAAATCAGCTGCGCCGATTGTTGAAATCTGTGAAATGCACAAATGGTATGGCGATTTTCACGTTTTGAGTGATATTAATCTTAAGGTTATGCCGCGGGAGAAAATTGTTATCTGCGGGCCTTCCGGGTCGGGTAAATCAACCCTGATCCGCTGTATCAACCGGCTTGAGGAGCATCAGCGCGGCCGGATCATCGTCAACGGCACCGAGTTGACCAATGATATCAAAAACATCGAAAAAGTTAGGGCCGAAGTCGGCATGGTCTTCCAGCATTTCAATCTTTTTCCTCACCTGACGATTCTCGAAAACCTCACTCTCGGCCCGATCTGGGTGCGTAAACAACCCAAAAAAGAGGCCGAAGCGACGGCTATGATGTATCTTGAGAAGGTCAATATCGCCGAACAGGCGCAGAAATTCCCCGGCCAGCTCTCCGGCGGCCAGCAGCAGCGGGTCGCCATTGCCCGCAGCCTCTGCATGCACCCCGAAGTCATGCTTTTCGACGAACCGACTTCAGCCCTCGACCCGGAAATGATCAAGGAAGTTCTCGATGTTATGATCGGTCTGGCGCAGGAGGGGATGACTATGCTGGTGGTCACCCACGAGATGGGCTTTGCCAAAAGCGTCGCCGACCGGGTCCTCTTTATGGACGACGGCGAAATCGTCGAACAAAACCGCCCGGAGCCCTTCTTCGACAACCCGCAGCACGAACGAACCAAACTGTTTTTGAGCCAGATTCTGTAAGTCAGAACTCAACTTTCTGAGTTAGATATTTTGTATTATATTCGCGCAGTTATAGATGCCCGCAAAGACGCAAAGGCGCCAAGAAAACCAAAAAAAGAACAATATCACTTAAATACCTTTGCGTCTTTGCGTCTTTGC
>WFRP01000249.1 GCA_015486505.1 Pseudomonadota bacterium
ATTAGTACCTTACAGGTTATTTTCTGCACCAAAAAACAAGATTTAATAATCAGAAAATGTTCTGATAAGAGTACTTATTTGCGACCTGCGGAAGTGCCCTTGGGGTGCGGGTCGCAAGGCCCCGTTTGGGTTGCGGGATCTGTTCCCGCATTAGTACCTTACAGGTTATTTTCTTGTTTTAAAACAAGAAAATGTTCTGATAAGAGCACTTATTTGCGACCAGCGGAAATGCCCCTGGGTGCGGGCCAAAAAGCCCTGTTTGGGTTGCGGGTTTGTTCCCGCATTAGTGGATAACTTTACATAACCAGAAAAAATGGAGAAAACCTCATGAAAAGTGATGTCGTAATAATCGGCGGCTCGGCCGCGGGTCTCATGGCCGCAGTAACCCTGAAAAAAAGAACTCCCGAAAAGAGTGTCACCGTTATCAGAAACGTCAGCAGAACCCCGGTTCCCTGCGGCATTCCCTATATCTATGGAATTATGGGGCAGGTTGATAAAGACTTGATTCCCGACCAAGGCTTTATCGACCAGGGAATTGAGATTCGGCAGGACAATGTCAGCAAAATTGATCGGGCCGAAAAAGAGGTCGTGCTGGATAATGGTGAACGGATTGCCTACAATAAATTGATTATCGGCACCGGCTCAAAACCGTTTGTCCCACCGCTGCCGGGAATCGACAAAAGCAATATTTTTTCAATCAGTAAAGACCCGGTTTACCTGCAGAAGATTTATGCCGCCCTTGAACCGGCGCAGAATGTCGTGGTTATCGGCGGGGGGTTTATCGGCGTGGAGATGGCGGAACAGATTGTGGCAATGGGCGCTAAAGCCGGAGGGAAAAAGAACGTCACCATTGTCGAAATGCTGCCCCGCTGCCTGATGCTTGCCTGTGAAGAAGAATTCTGCATTGAGATAGAGAATGAGCTCAAAGATCTCGGGATCACCATCAGAACCAACTGCCAGGCGCAGGAGTTGACCGGCGAAGAAAATGTCTGCGGCGTTAAACTGGCTGACGGCGAAGTTCTGCCGGCTGATGTCGTCATCATCGGCATCGGCGCCCAGGCCAATATCGACCTGGCTCAGGCCTGCGGACTTGAGGCCGACCCCCGAGCCGGAATCAAGGTTGACGAATATATGCAGACCTCCGACCCCGATATCTTTGCCGCCGGCGACTGCGCCGCGAAATTCTCCAGCATCACCGGAAAACCCAGCGGTATCCGCTTAGCCTCAGTCGCCTGTTGCGAGGGTATGATCGCGGCCAGCAACCTTGACGAAAAAAAGCGTAAAACATTAGGCGCTCTCGGCGCTTTCAGCACCGTCGTCGGCAAACGCGCGGTGGCGGCCGCCGGGTTAAGCAGTAAAGCGGCGGCTGATGCCGGGATTGATTTTATCGTCGGTGAAGTTACGGCTCCGAACCGGCATCCCGGACACCTGCCCGGCGCGATTCCGAATATGAAAGTCAAACTTATTTTCCGCAAAGACGACGGCATCATTATCGGCGGTCATGTCAGCGGCGGGGAAGCGGCCGCCGATATGGTCAACATTGTCGCCGGTGCCATCCAGGCCCACTTAACCGCGGAACAGATGGCGGTTATGCAATATGCCACCCATCCGTTGCTGACCGCATCACCTTTAAGCTACCACGTTATGCTGGCCGCCGAAAACGCCGCCGCGCAACTCAGCTGATGCGGGAACAGACTGAAGGGGGCGGGGGTGGTTTTTCGTAAGCGGTTGCGGAAACGATTTCGTTGTTTTTCGGAAGCGAGCGGGAGCCCATTAGCATTGCAACTGTTTGAGCGTAAGCGAGTTTTGCAAAGCGGGCGCAGCGAGCGTAAGGAAAAACAGAAATCTTAACGCCTGGCGGAGAAAAGCCGCGCCCGACCCCGGATTCGGCTGAATAGTTACAAAAAATCAAACTATCAAAACTATAATAATCGAGATCTATTTTAAGGAGAATAAACCATGGCTAAAAAAATAACCGGCATCAGCATTATGATTATCGCTTTGGCCCTGTTTTTCAGCTTCCCGGCCCAACGGACCGAGGCCCGGACCCGTTTTATCTCTATCGGCACCGGCGGCACCGGCGGGGTCTACTATCCTTACGGCGGCGGCGTTGCTGAAATCTGGACCAAATATGTCAAAGGCGTCAAAGCCGTGGCCGAAGTCACCGGCGCTTCCGTTGAGAACACCAAGCTCTGCAATAAGGGTGAAACCCTGTTTGGTGAGATTATGAGTGACGTAGCCTATCAGGCCTATACCGGCACCGGCAAATTCAAAGGCAAACCCCAGAAGATCCGGGGCATGTTTGTGATGTATCCCAACGTCTACCATATCGTTACCCGGCAGGATTCCGGGATTAAAAACATTGCCGATCTTAAAGGCAAAAAAGTCTCGGTCGGGGCGCCCGGCAGCGGGACTGAGTTTATGACCAACCTGATCTTAACCGACGCTCTCGGCATCCCTTACGACTCTTTTAATGTTTTTCGCCTCTCTTTCAATGAGAATGCCAACGCCTTGAAAGATAACTCAATTGACGTCGGTATCTGGTGTGTGGCGCCGCCGACTTCATCAATTATGGATCTGGCAACCACCCATAAAATCAACATAATCCCGTTCAGCAAAGCTGAAATTGATACAGTCACCCGTAAATTTCCCTTTTACTCCGGCTACACCCTGCCCGCCGGGGTTTACAAAGGCCAGGACTCTGATGTTTATACCGCGTCAGTCTGGAACACCTTCATCTGCAATGCCGACATTGACGAAGATCTGGTCTACGAACTTACCAAAGCGGTTTTTGAGCATCAGGACTTCCTGATGAAAATCCACCATTTCGCCAAATATACGACCCCGGAAAATGCGGTAAAATATTCGGCGATCCCGCTGCATCCCGGCGCGGTTAAATACCTGAAAGAAAAGGGAATTGACGTCCCCGAACGACTTATTGTAAAATAATTGAAGCGATGAAAGTATATAGATCCCGACCGCTGAAAAAATTCCGGCGGCCGGGATTATTTTTCATAACCTGTATCATTCTCCTGCTGTCAAGGGCAGGAAGTTGCCCCGCTTACCCGACAACCGGCTCGCGGCTTGTCGTCCGCAATCTCGCCACGGCCGCAGTAATCGCCTCCCTTAAGGTGAAAACCGGCGATTATTTCACTATCCGCTACATTCATTCGGTTGACAGAACCCCGATCTTTGAAGAGTTTCGCCTCGACCGGAACCTGGGTATTGTCCTCGAGAAAACCTGGTTTACCATGTTCGGGGCCGGGCTCGGACATTGGCCCGGACACGGCGACCTGACCCAGGATAAAAACTGGATCACCATCGATCATATTGAACAGCCTCTGGGCAGTTTCGTCCTGCGGATCGGCGCCTTGAATGTCGGCCATACAATCATCTATCACGACCAGGAAATCAATCTTTCCCGGCGGGCCCCCGGCGTGCGGGCGCTGGTTGAATTTAAACCCGGCAAACGCTAACTGACGAACCGTTAACGAGTTCATCTATGAC
>WFRP01000250.1 GCA_015486505.1 Pseudomonadota bacterium
GCAGAAAATAACCTGTAAGGTACTAATGGGCTCCCGCTCGCTTCCGAAAAACAACGAAATCGTTTCCGCAACCGCTTACGAAAAACCACCCCCGCCCCTTCCAGAAGGTGGGGGTAAAATTTGGCTGAATAGTTACATAGCTGATTGGTTTTGTTCGGCTTCAGTTGACCAGCATAGCTTAAAACCCCTGTCAATGTCAATCCTGAGATTTCGGGTTTGCACCCGGTTTTAGTGCCTTACAGGTTATTTTCGGTTTGAAAAAACCAGAAAATGTTCTGATAAGAGCACTTATTTGCGACCAGCGGAAGTGCCCCTGGGTACGGGCCGCAAGGCCCTGTTTGGGTTGCGGGATTTATTCCCGCATTAGTTTCTGGTCTGGTTTTGAGGCTGGTTGCGGGGCCGGCGGAGTTTTCGTCGACAGGGTTTGCGCCGGTTTTTTCGCTTGCGGCAGGGAATGTTGGTGCAGGTATTCAAGGCAGGGGT
Source organism: Pseudomonadota bacterium (assembly GCA_015486505.1). Taxonomy (GTDB): domain Bacteria; phylum Desulfobacterota; class Anaeroferrophillalia; order Anaeroferrophillales; family Tharpellaceae; genus Tharpella. The sequence continues at coordinate 484 of WFRP01000250.1, forward strand.
TTTTGGCGCCGCCATCCCGGGAAATCATCTCCCAGAGATAGTTTATGCCGACCGCCGGAAGAAAAAATTGCGGTGCCAGGAGGATGCCGCCGTAAAGCAGGGCCGCTTTTTTATAGGGAATCGCGAGGATATGCGGATTTCGCAACGGTCCGCTGATTTTCACCGGGGTCACCATGGCCCAGAACTTTCTTTTTTTCTTCGGGAGAATGGTCAAGTCGCAGGTTTCGGTTTTGAGATCGATGGTCCCGGCCCCGGTAATCGTCAAATTTTTTGAGTCAAAGATGAACGCCTGATTGGTGATTATCCCCTGATTTATGGCAAAACCGAGAATACAGCAGTTGATTTCAGTATGCTTTTTCTTCATTACCGAGCGACTGAAACTCCAGCCCAGAAGATCGACGGCAATTAACTTCAATACATGGCTGGGAACAACTCCCTCCTCCAGAGCCATCCCGAAATCTCCGCTGAGATTGGCCGCTAAATCATGGGGGGAGCGGCCCCGGCTCGAAAATCGGGAGTGGAGGGTGAGTTTTCCGGCAATCGGGGCGTTGACGGCGAGAGATTTCAGAAATCCGTTAAGATCAAGATCGTTAACCGCGGCGTTCAATTTCATTGTCGGAATGGAATTCGTATCATCAATAAATAGAGAAATGTCGGCGTAGCCGCCTTCAAAAGCAAAGGTAATCGGGTCGATTTTAAGCCGGCCGTCATTGATAATAATTGCCAGTTCAAGATTCTTAAAATTATTTTGCAGAGTGGCAATGTTCTTGATATATAAGCGGATATTGCTGTTTAACCGGCGCAGCCAATCCCAGGACAGAGGTTGCCGGCTGAAAAGTTCAGGCGCGGCGGCCGGTTTTTTCTTGTCGGAGAGGTTCTTCTTCGCGTTTTGAGGTTGGGGACTGGATTCAGGCGTGTCGGAATATCCCGGGAAATCATTCGGAAACAGGGTTGGGATAACAATTTTACCGCTGATCAGGGGCAATTTGTCAGTGAAGGCAGCATCTATTTCGGCGGTTATCGCGGTTTTGCCGATCTGCGCGGAAAAATTTTTCAGGCTGATTTTTTTGCGGTCGCCGGTCAGTTTGCCGGATGCCCGCAAGGGACCGGAGGGCGGGACGCGAAGATTCTGGTCGGTGGTTTTACTGATGCGGGGACAAATCCCGCAACCCAATCGCGCCATTTCGGTCCGCAAATAAGTCTTATCAGAACATTTTCTGACTGTTAAATCTTGTTCTTTGGTGCAGAAAATAACCTGTAAGGAACTAAAGTCGGGCAGTCTGGCGCCGGCGGGGGCCGTGATGCTTGTGTCAAACTCAAGGCTTTGCACAGGGTTGCCGGCGTCCCGGTCAGCGCCGCTTAAAGCCAGCTTGCCGTTAATCCTTATTTCCAGCCCGGTGGGGTTTTGGTTGCGGAAGCTGATGTTTTCCAGGCGAGCCCTTTTTTTGGACCCGCGAAAGTCGGCGGAAATTGTCAGCGGGCCGATCTCGGGCAGCGGTTTATTGACGCGGGGTGGGATAAGGACCGCAAGATCCGCGGTGGTGACGGTTTGCAGAAGCAGGTGAAAATCATTGCCGGTATTGATGGTTTCAGGATCAATGGGAATGTGGTTGATCCGGCCCCGGGCCTGCAGGTAAAGTTTATCCTTCCGGCCGAAGTCAAGCTTTATATCTTGAGCCGCCAGAGCGCTGTCAGAGATTGCAATCAGGCGTAAACTGCCATGAACCGGCCCTATTTCAGGAAGTTTTTCCGGGAGATAACCTTGTAGCGGACGGCTTTTGCGGGAGTTTACCTTGATTGTGAGATCAAGTTTAGTGAAAGGCTGCGGGGCGGAAAGATTTTCAATCAAACCGGTTCCGCTAAGTTTCAGGGCGAGTCCTGACCGGTTGCGGCCATCTGCGGTAAACTTATGCAGATCCAGCATAGAAGTATCAGTGCTGAACTCAGTGTTAAATCTGACCGCTTTCAAGGCCGACAGCTCTTTCGGCAGCAGATATTTCAGGGTTTTAGCCTCATCAATCAGTCCGCTGACAATAAGCCGCAGTCGGCCGCGCAGCAAGGCTTGCGGCCGCAGTTTGATTGTGATGTTCTTGAATTCGAGCGGGTCGGCCGGGCCGGGAGGTAAAATTCTGATGCGGGCCGCCGTCAGCCGGGGGGTCACAGAGATTTCGCACTTGAATGGATTGTCAATACTGATTTGGTAAGCGCTTAAGTTGTTAACCAGAAAAGTTAAGGATTTACGGTAATCTTCATTGTTGAAAGTTGTCAGGATAAATCCGGGAACCGCGATGACTGCGAGGGCGAAACCTGTGATTGTAAAAAGAACTGTTTTCAGGCGTCCGGGCATTGGCGTTATCGTCTTGATTAGAAGCACCTCAGACCGCTATCGCGGCCACATATATACAAGTAACGTGAGCGGTACTAAATCTGGGTTAATCTGCGTTCATCTGTGGTTTCTATTTTTTGGTTGAACCACAGATGGACACGGATAGACACAGATAAAATTTTAATAATTTCAAGTAGTTACAAACCGTTACTTAGAAAGTAGGGAAGATAAAGTTCAGCTGAACAGTCAGTAATACAGAACTATTTTTATCGTATTTTATATTGCCGGGGGGAAAATTGCAAGAAATAAGCTTTGATGGCGTCGTAAAAAGCATCCCAGACCGCTATCGCGGCCACATATATACAAGTAACGTGAGAGGAACTAAATCTGGGTTAATCTGCGTTCATCTGTGGTTTCTATTTTTTTGTTGAACCACAGATGGACACGGATAGACACAGATAAAAATCACATAATTTCCTATAGTTACAAAGCGTTACTTAGAAGTTCCGATCTCCTGCGAGTTGCGCTCTCTCCAGCCACTCGACTTACCATATGTATGGTCTCGTGGCTGGAGAGACCACAACATCTTGTATAGCGAAATTTTTACTTAGCCATCCCAGAACTTTTTACGAGTTTATCAGGCTTTGTTTTATCTGTTAAGGAGAAATTTAATTCTTGCCCGATCGTTGAATATAAAGTAGAAGTGGTACTCCGGCAAGAGGTATCCGGGTTTGTTCAGGCTGCTTAAGCTTACCGCCGCCCGGTCCAGGGTTTTTCCGAGATGCTTATGAAAATTATAAAAAAGTCTAAATTCAAGTTCCGGTTTCAGAATCTGCTGATCTGGATTTTGCTTTATATTCTGGTGAGCCCGTTACTTGAAATGTTTCCGCATACCGAAGTTTTTGTCCAGCTTTTGTTTACGGTGGTTCTGGTTTCGGGGGTGTTTGCCATTAACCGGAAAACCGCACTGAAGCGTCCGGCCCTGGTTTTGCTGCTCATTACGACCCTTTTAATCTGGTCACATATTCTGGATTTGTTTGCAATCAGTGATGTGATGGTTAACCTTGTTCTGCTCACATATCTGGCCCTGTTGGTCGCGGCGTTCAGCAACTATATTTTTGCGATCAAGGAAGTCGATGCTGAATTGATTGCGGCCGCGCTTTGCCTTTATCTGTTTATCGGATTGCTGGGCGGGGGGATTTTCCTGTTGCTGGAAAACTTTGCTCCCGGATCTTTCGCCGGAACAAGTCTGGCGAAAGCGGTCTCCTTTCATGATAAATCAACTATTTTTCAATATTTCAGCTTTATTACGATGACGACCTTAGGTTACGGTGATATTACGCCGCAGACGCCGCTGGCTATGGCTTTCTGTCAGGTTGAAGCAATTCTGGGGCAGTTGTTTATGGCGGTGCTGGTGGCCCGGCTGGTTGGGATTCAGGTCGCGCAAAGTTTTAACGAATACAGGTAAGGGATTATTAAGCAGGGAGGGAGACCGATGCGGATTAAAAATGTTTTACTTATCTTGTCAGGATTGAGTTGTCTGCTGTTTGTTTCAGCTTGTGCTGAACCGCAAGCCCAGGCCGGCGGCAAGACCGGGGCGCCGCAAGGGAAGGTCAGCCCGGCTGAAACTCCGGTCTTGCCTGCCAATACTGAAAACTATGTTCACGACTGGACTTATCCGACCGGTAATAAATCGGGCAAGCCGCTGGACCCGGCGGTAAGTGAGGCTGAGCGCAAGCGCATGCTTTCGACAGGAACCGATAATTATGAACGGGACTGGACTTTACCCGCAGATGGAGCAAAAGCCGCAAAAAAACCCACCGGCTCCCACCCGGATTCTCCGCAGGGTCCGCCGCCGGATGATACCGAAGAGTATCTGAACGACTGGACTGACTTTTGAGTGAAACGGGTAAAAATCAAGCCGTTGCCGATACTATTTCAGCAGGGGGTTGACGTTCTGGAAGATTCTCCAGCCGGATTCGTTTATATGCGCGGCGGCCACCGGATCAACCTTGCCCGTAACCCAGATCTCTTTGTCTTTTACACCTTCAATCCGGGTTAAGCCGCGGTTGATGGCGGCAAATTTTCGGGCAACCGTTTTCGTCCAGAGTATGTAATCCAAAGGCAGGGGCAGGATAAGCTTGCCGTTTTGACTCATCAGGAAGGGGCGGCCGCTGATGGTGCCGATATGAGCGGCCGGGGCAACCCGGCTGTTATAGTCAGCCATCACCTGGGCGGTTACCTGGTAAAGCAGGGCTCCGGTTGACTCAGTTGCCAAAGTCGCCGCGGCAATGAAAAAATTCCGGCCGTCAACGCCTTTCATAGTTTCGAGCTCGCCCACCAGAATAGTCCGGGTCTCCGGGTCGTAGTTGGTGTTGTTGAAAAAGGCTTCGATAAGCTCCGGATTAACTCCCATAGCCTGCAGTTTCTTTTCGTTAATCTTCAGCAACTCGCCGGGCGGGGTATCGCGCACCAGCCGTTTCATACTGTGAACCGTCGATGAGACGCGGAAAGTCGTAGCTACCGGCCCGCCGATGGCGGCCATTGACGCCCGCGGCACAATCCCGCCGGCGACGGCGGCCCGGGAGATTTCGTTGAGGCGCGCTTCAACCGGTTCGTATTTTGTATAGGGGTTAATTCCGAATTCAAAGGCATAAGCCCGTTTGGCGCTGTCGTAGCCTAAAGCAACTTTCAAAATGTTTGCCTGGTACGGATCACTGCTGTAAATTGAGCGGCCGACATTACTAAAAAAATCGCCGGTGCCTTTAACAATGTTTTTACCGCTTTCGATTGGTGAGGTAATCAGTTCCCCGGCCAGCTTGAAGGGGGCTTTAACTCCGGAGACCAGCGAATCCTTGAAGACCCCCTGCCGGGAGAGTTCCTTCATTTTCGGAAGGGCGTTAAGTTCGTTTATCCGAACCAGGAGTTTAGCATCACTTTCGATGTAGAAAAAGCCGTCATTTGTATTGACGAGATAGGTGTTGATGGCGCCGTCATTCCGGACCTCTTCGGAGATCTTGTAGTTAATTCCCTGAAGCAGATTCTGCGGCAGGCACTTCGAGGCCTGCAGAGTGGCGGGCGCGTTCTGGTAAACTTCGTTTCCCGCAACCGCTAAAGCCCCGCAGAGGAGGACGCCGGCTAAAGCCATAATCAGCCCGTTAATAACTTTTTTCATAATATAAGCTCCTTTCATAATGTAAGCCCCTTAGTTAAATTTGTTTTTACACAAAAAAAAGTGGTAACTATTCAGCCGAATCCGGGGTCGGGCGCGGTTTTTCTCCGCTCGGCGTTAAGATTTCTGTTTTTCCTTTAAGCTCGCTGCGCCCGCCTTGCAAAACTCGCTTACGCTCAAACAGTTGCAATGCTAATGCGGGAACAGCTCCCGTAACCCAAACAGGGCTTTTCAGCCCGTACCCCGAGGGCAATCCGCTGGTCGCACCCCAAGGGCAATCCGTTGGGCGCACCCCAAGGGCAATCCGTTGGGCGCAAATAAGTACTCTTATCAGAACATTTTCTGATTATTAAATCTTGTTTTTTGGTGCAGAAAATAACCTGTAAGGTAC
>WFRP01000251.1 GCA_015486505.1 Pseudomonadota bacterium
GCCAAAATCAGAGCCGCGCCCAGCGGCCAGGGAAAAAGTTCGTGGGTCGGGCGCAGGGAGTAATCCTCACTGGCAACCGGTTCGAGTTTGTCGACCAGGGCATAGATTTTTTCCAGATCCGCACTCTCCCGGGCGCGGAAATAACGCCCGCCGGTCAACTTTGCGATTTTGGTCAGGCTCTCTTCGTCCAGATCCGCGGAAGGGCTCATAACCCGCCGGCCGAAGAAGGTATCGACAATCATGCGCTCGGCCCCGATGCCGATGGTATAGATTGTAATATTATCGGTTTTGGCCAACTCGGCGGCTTTAAGCGGTTCGATGGAACCGGCGGTATTGGCGCCGTCGGTTAAAAGGATTAAAACTTTACGTTTACCCGGTCGCACATGCAGGCGTTTGACGGCCAGTCCCAAAGCATCGCCAATCGCGGTTTTCTCTCCGGCAATGCCGATCATTGACTCCTGGAGGAATTGATTGATGGTTTTGCGATCGAGGGACAATGGGGCCTGGAGATAGGCCCGGGTGCCGAAGAGAATCAGGCCGATCCGGTCGCCCTGCCGGCGTTTAATAAAATCCCCGGCCACTTTTTTGATCATGGTTAAACGGTTGACCGCCTCGCCGTCGATTTTCATATCCTTGACCTTCATGCTGCCGGAGATATCGACGGCCAAAAGCAGGTCGCGGCCGCTTACCGGCGTGCTTGCCGGTTTGCCGATCCATTGCGGCCGGGCTCCGGCCACAATTAACAAAATCCAGCAGATTACGGCAGTTATTTTAAGCCCGGCGGCGCCTTTTTTGCTGCTGCTGTCGCCAAATCCCGCCAGTTCCTTAAAAAAAGGAATCCGTAAGGCCTTGCCGGTATTGCTCCGGGCTTCAGGCAAAAGGAGATAGAAAAGCAGCGGCAGCGGCAGAGCGCAGAAAACCCAGGGCCAGATAAATTTGGTCATAAGCTCTCTCCTGAAACCGCGCTTTGGCGTTTAGAGCCGGCCGCCGCCGGTCTGGATTTATGGCGGCGCAGATTTTTTAACCAGCCGGCCACGGCCGATTGCAGGGCCTTAAGCTCAACCTCACAGGTCGGCGCGTAGGGGCCGAGCACCAGCGGCGCTAAATTTTTACGCAATTTTACCCGGTCGACGGGACCGCTTTTTGCACATAAAAAGTCAAGCCAGGACTCGCCGCAGAGTTCGGCAATCTCTTTTTCTTCATCTTCGAAAAAGGCCAGCGCGAAACGGCGCAGCAGGGCCGAAACCTGCTGTAACAGAAACCGGCGCTGATCGGGGTCGGTTACGGTAAAATTTAGAGATTCCAACTCTTTTAAGGCCAGCTTTATGGGCCGGAGCCGGTTCTGGCGGCGATACCAACGCTTGAGCAAAAAGAATAAAATTACCAGAATCAGGATTAATAGCAGCCACCAGCCCGGGGCCGGCGGCCACCAGCCCGGTTGCGGCGGCAGATGAATATCTTTAAGGCCGGCGAGCGGGTCCGGCGGGATGTGGTTCAGATTCTTCATGCCCGGCTCCCGTTACGGCGTAAACTCAAGCCCCGGCGCATAACTCCGGTAATATCACTGCCGGAAACAATTTTCAGATAGGGGATTTTCAGAGACATAGCAATCCGACCCAGTTTTTCGCGCTGTTCATTGAATGTGGCAATGTAGGCCCGGCGCAGGTCGGCGGTTTTCGTATTTAACCGGGCCCGTTTTTTGCCGTCACTGATGTTATAGATGCCGGGGGCCGGGGCCTCAAGTTCGAGCGGATCGATAATCTGGCAGAGAATCAGATCATTATGGCGGCGCAGGCGGCCTAAGCTCTGTTCGAGATTCGGGTCGAAATTATAAAAATCACTGATAAGAAAGATCCGGCTGCCGGGACGAATGGTGCGGATGCCGTGATGTAAAACCTGTTCGAGAAAAGCTGATGAATTTTCCGTATGCTTATGCTCGGTCGCTTTTGCCAGGGCGTGAATCAGGGCCAAAACGCCTTTACGCCCGCCTTTCGGCCGCAAATCAAAGCGTTCTTCAGCGGTCTGGAGAATACCGCCGATGCGGTCGCTGTTCAAGGCCGCGGTCCAGGCGATAGTTGCCGCCAGGCGGGCGGCAATAACCGATTTGAAGGCCTCTTTGGTGCCGAAATAGAGTGAGGGGCTGAAATCGACCAGGGTTATAATCGGGTGGTCGCGCTCTTCCATATAGAGTTTGGTGTAGGTTTTGTCGCTGCGGGCGGTTACCTTCCAGTCGATTGAACGAATGTCGTCACCCGGCGTATAAACCCGCGATTCAGCGTAATCCATGCCGCGGCCGCGAAATTTGGAGAGCGTATTCCCGGACATAATTGAATAGGCCTTCTGGGAACTCTGCCCGAGCAGGGAACGCGCTTTATGCCGCAGCTCAAGCAGCTCAGCGGTGGTGCAGGTGATACCGCCGGCAGCTTGATGACGGGATTTTTTTCGAAAAGAAGCCAGACGCATGGGGTTTACGGTTTAGAGTTCAAAGTTTAAGGGTTTGCGGTTTAAGGTGCAAAATTCAAAATTCAAAATTCGGAGTTCGAATATTTTTTTACCGTCTGTTTCAGGGGACTGGAATATGTTGTAAGAGTTCATTTATCACCTGTTCACTGTTGATTCCTTCAGCCTCGGCCTCGAAAGTCAGCAGCAGGCGGTGGCGCAGGATGTCATAGATGACGGCCTGAATATCTTCCGGTGTAACAAACTCTTTTTTCCTAAGCCAGGCCTGGGCCTTGGCGCAGCGTTCAAGGGCGATTGTCGCCCGGGGGCTGGCGCCGTATTCAATCCAGCGGTCCATTTTTTCACCGCAGGAGGCCGGGTTGCGGGTGGCGAGAATGAGCTGGATGATATACTCGCGCAGAGGCTCGGCCAGATAAAGCTCAAGCACTTCGCGGCGGGCCTGCTTGATGGCAGCCGGGGTCAGAATCGGCGCCTGGGCGGCTTTTTCGCCCAGTTCATTTACCGCTTCCCGATGGGCCAGATCGAGAATCTTCTTCTCACTGCCGTAATCCGGGTAATCAACATTAACCTGCATCAGAAACCGGTCAAGCTGGGCCTCCGGCAGCGGGTAGGTGCCTTCCTGCTCGATCGGGTTCTGGGTTGCCATAACCATGAACAGTTCCGGCAGGATATGGGTCTTGCGGCCGATGCTGATCTGTCTTTCCGACATGGCTTCCAAAAGGGCCGACTGAACCTTGGCCGGGGCCCGGTTGATCTCATCCGCGAGAACGATATTGTGAAAAAGCGGGCCCGGCTGAAAGCGGAAAGAGTCATTGCTGCGTTGATAGATCTCGGTGCCGGTGAGATCCGCCGGCAGAAGATCCGGGGTAAACTGCAGGCGTTGAAAATCGCCCTCAATACAGTCGGCCAGAGCCTTTACCGCCCGGGTTTTCGCCAGTCCCGGCGCGCCTTCGACCAAAAGATGGCCATCGGCTAAAAGGGCAATCAGAAGCCGTTCAACCAGGGCTTCCTGGCCGATAATTTCATCTTCCATCCGCGCTTTGGCCGCTTGAAAAAAATCCGCCGCGGAACTGTTGTTGGTAATCGTTGCCGGAAGGGTTCCCGGTTGATTTTCAGGTGCTGATGTCGTGGTTTCCATAATATTTTCTGTTTTTGTCAAAAGTTAGTTGATGCCCTCGTAAAAACTCCGGAGAAAAATTTTCAACCACTACATATAGTGATTGCAGGTATTAAAAAACACAACATATTGTGTCTGAAATTCTTGGGAAATACTTTTTACGGGTCCATCAA
>WFRP01000252.1 GCA_015486505.1 Pseudomonadota bacterium
GCAGAAAATAACCTGTAAGGTACTAATGCGGGAACAAATCCCACAACCCAATCGGGCCTTTTCGGCCCGCAAATAAGTACTCTTATCAGAACATTTTCTGACTATTAAATCTTGTTTTTTTGTGCAGAAAATAACCTGTAAGGTACTAATGCGGGAACAACTCCCGCAACCCAAACAGGGCCTTGCGGCCCGCAAATAAGTGCTCTTATCAGAACATTTTCTTGTTTTAAAACAAGAAAATAACCTGTAAGGCACTAATTATCAGGAAGGATTAAAATAGCAAAACGGTTGTTTTCGGCAACGGAGACAACCGTTTTCTTGTTTTTTAGATCGGTTGATTCCGATGGTCGATTTAGAGCCGGTTTTTTTAAGGCTCATCTGCAAGCTCGATTACAGTAAATAATATTACAATATTAAATTCCGTTACCGGAAAATCGGAACTGTTTTACATAAAGGTTTTGGCAAAAGCATAATTTTCGCTGAAGCTTATTTACGAAACAGCCGGGCGGATTTTGGAGAGATTTAGATATGTCGTTTGAAAAATTGGGCTTAGAGCCCAGACTGCTTGAAACCGTAGCCGCTCAGGGTTACAGCATTCCCACCCCGATTCAGAAACAGGCGATTCCGGTTATTCTGGAAGGCCGCGATGTCCTGGGCGGGGCCCAGACCGGAACCGGTAAAACCGCAGCTTTTGCCCTGCCGGTTTTGCAGAAATTGAATAAGGCCGGTCGTAAAGGCAAACATCCGCGCTGTCTGGTGCTGGCCCCGACCCGTGAACTTGCGGCTCAGGTTGGCGAGTCGATGGCGGTTTACGGCAAAAAGATGGCGTTGCGCTCAGCCATCGTTTTCGGCGGGGTCGGGATTAACCCGCAGATCGATAAATTGCGGCGCGGGATAGATATTCTGGTCGCAACCCCCGGCCGGCTACTCGATCATTGCGGCCAGAAAACTGTTGATCTTTCCCGGGTCGAGATTCTGATTCTGGATGAGGCTGACCGGATGCTGGATATGGGGTTTATCCATGACATCAAGCGGGTCCTGCGGCTGCTCCCGCAGAAGCGGCAGAATCTGCTCTTTTCCGCGACCTACTCCAATGCTATCCGCGGCCTGGCCGACAAGCTGTTAAATGATCCGGCGATGGTTGAAGTCGCGCCGCGCAATACGGTGGCCGAAAAGGTTGAGCACCTGATTCATCCGGTGGCCTTAAAAGAGAAAAAAGTGCTGCTCGCGAAACTTATTAATGACGGTGACTGGCAGAAAGCCTTAGTCTTTACCCGGACTAAACATGGGGCCAACCGGCTCGCGACCTATCTCGAAAAAGGCGGCATCGGCGCGGCGGCCATCCACGGCAATAAGAGCCAGACCGCCCGGACCCGGGCTTTGTCGGAGTTTAAACGGGGGAAATTGAAAATTCTGGTTGCGACCGATATCGCGGCCCGGGGCCTGGATATTGCGGCCCTGCCCCAGGTGGTTAATTTTGATCTGCCGAATGTAGCCGAAGATTATGTCCACCGCATCGGCCGTACCGGCCGCGCCGGCAGTTCCGGTATGGCGATTTCATTAGTGAGCGCCGATGAACAGAAACTTTTGCGCCCGATTGAAAGATTGCTGGGTCGGGATATCCTGGTCGAGAATATCGAAGGTTTTGCGCAGAATGAGGCGGATAAAGACGAAGAGACTTTTGTCAATTTCAACCGTCGCGGCAAAGGCCCGGGACGCGGGCGTTACTCCAGGTCTCGGCAATCCGGCGGCGGCAGAGCCTCCGGCAACTCCCGCAGCGCCAATCCGGTTAAACCGAATACTTACAAATAACGGTAAATATTCAGCTTATCCGGATTGACACTTAAGTTACAGAGAAAACCAGCGAATTTTGCTTCGCCTGCGCCCAACGGAAGGACGACCTTTGGGATCAGGCTTGACTTATGGGTATTTGGTGAAGGTTACGAGTTTTCCTTTTTCCGTTTACTTTTACTTCGGATCGGATGCGGGCGTGCGGGGCGTTTGTTTGAGCGCGGCGTCATTCTTTCCCTGTTGTCGGCGATTTTGGCCTGGACTTTACGGCCATTGATCATCAGGCCTGAGAAAGCGCTGATAATATCTTTGGCGTAACGGGTATCAGCTTCAATCAGGCTGCAATTGGTTTGAATATCGATGCGGCCGACCTTGATGCGCGGGCCGCCGGCACTCGCATCATTGATTTCGCCAATCAGCCGGCCCGGGTTGATGCCGTCTCTTTTGCCGACATTGATGTGAAAACGGGTGAAGCGTTCCCGGTCACTGCCGTAATCCTCAGCTTCACGGCTGCTACAGGTTTTGTTTCTGCCGGTCCGATGTTCGTAATCCCGGCTTCGGCCGGAGTCGCGGTTCCGGCGGTTCAGGGGTTCGTTTTCGTTCAGGTCCGGGGCGTAGCGATAGTAGTTTAAGAGTTGCGAAAATTCGGAAAGGACGAACCGTTTAACCAGCTCTTCCCGCTCCAGCGGGGCGAGGCTTTCCATAATCTCCGGCAGGAACGGCTCAATCTGGCGGCTGTCAATGGCGGCCTTTTTGAGCTCGTCAAGATAGTGCAGCATCCGTTGCCGGCAGATCTCCATACCGGTCGGAATCCGGCCCGGCTCAAATTTCCTCTGGAGTCGCCTTTCAATCTGTTTGATTTTGTATTTTTCGCGCAGGTGGGCAATCGCGATCGAGATGCCCTCTTTCCCGGCCCGGCCGGTGCGGCCGCTGCGATGGGTGTAGGCGGCAACATCATCGGGCAGGTTGTAATTTATGACATGGGTTAAGTTTTTCACGTCGAGGCCGCGGGCGGCGACATCGGTGGCGACCAGCAGTTTAAGGTTGCGGCGCCGGAATTTCTGCATAACATGATCCCGCTGGCCCTGGGCCAGTTCGCCGTGCAGGGCATCGGCATTGTAGCCGTCATCAATCAGTTTGGCGGCAATATCCCGGGTCTCCTGGCGGGTGCGGCAGAAGATTATGGCATAGATGTCAGGGTTGCTGTCGGCAATCCGTTTCAGGGTCGGATAGCGATTTTTGGCGGCGACCAGATAATAGATGTGGCGTACGTTTTCAATGCCCTGATTGCGCTCGCCGATAGTTACTTCAACCGGATTTTTCATGTAGCGGCTGGCAATTGCCGTAACCTCCCGCGGCATGGTGGCGGAAAAGAGCACGGTTTTTTTGCTCTCCGGGGTTGCCGCGAGAATCGCGTTGAGATCGTCCTGAAAACCCATCTGCAGCATTTCGTCGGCTTCATCGAGAATAACGGCGCGGATATTTTTGAGATTAACATCGCCCTGCTGAATAAAGGCCAGAAGCCGGCCCGGGGTCGCCACAATTATCTGAGCGCCGCTGTGGAGCTGGCGGCTCTGGTTGACGATGCCGGCGCCGCCGTAAACGGCGACAATCCGGACCTGCGGCAGAAAATGAGAAAAGGTATTTAAATCTTTGTGGACCTGGACGCAAAGTTCCCGGGTCGGGCAGAGAATTAAAGCCTGGGTCTGCATCAGGCTGCGATCCAGCATCTGAATCAGGGGCAGGCCGAAGGCCGCGGTCTTGCCGGTGCCGGTTTGCGAGAGCGCCACCAGATCATCTTCGAGTTTGACCAGGCGCGGGATTACCTCGCTTTGTACCGGAGTCGGGGTTTTAAAGCCGAGTTTGCTGAGGCCTTCGAGAAGTTCTGAACTTAGCCCGAGGTCGGCGAATGTTTTCATAAGCGGGTTGCTCCGGAATTTAATCAAGCCGGTAATTGGCGCTGATCAATTTGAGGGATGGTTCCGTCTGCAGAAATTTTTCCCGGCAAAGGGACGGAAAATACTGCGCGTCACTATAACATATCGGCGGAGGCTTGGGTAGGGATAATCTTGAATGGTTACGAATAAGGTTTTAAGGCCTGCGGTCTGGCTTGCTCCGGCACCGGCAATAATGGCGGCTAACCGTAATAAAAGCCGGTTGCCTGTTGAAAATAACGGGGGGCTGAGTACGGGAACGGGGGCGTCAGACTCAGGCTGGGTTTATCGCATAAGCAAAGCCTTTTTCGCTCAGGCGATGACATCAAGGTTCCGGCCGATGCCGCTTTCAGCCAGCATCGCTGCAACCTGCTGCTGCATTTCCGCCATTTCCTTGAGCATGGCGACCTGGGCTTTCATCCCTTCCTGCATCTGCTGGGCGGTGACGGCCATGGTCATAATAGAACTTGAAGCTGAACTGATTTCCATCGACTTTTCTCCTGATCGGGATTGCCATTTATGATGCAATCCCCGAACCTTTTCAAGGGACTCCTCGCTACGCTCCAAACCTATCGGCAGGAATAGATTAAACTTTAACCCTTTTTCCGCTTCGCGGCAATTTCTTTACAAAGCGCTTGACTTTGTATTTTGCCTATAATAAAAGGCAACGCCCTGGGTGTTTTCTGTCAAGCCGAGCGTAGTATAATTTATTAAGGAGCAGGTTGTGAATCGGATAGTTGCAAAAGAGGAGTTCTCGCGGAACCCCGGTGTCAAAATGATGCAGATTGAAGCGCCGCGGATCGCGAGAAAGGCGAAGGGTGGTCAGTTTGTGGTTTTTCGTCTGAACGAAACCGGCGAGCGGGTGCCGCTGACGGTGGCGGATACCGACCCGGAAAAGGGTCTGGTGACGATTATTTTCCAGGAAGTCGGCAAAAGTACGATGGCCCTGGGCAAACTTGAGGTTGGTGATTGCCTTGCCGATTTTATCGGGCCTTTGGGCCAGCCGACCCATATGGGCGATTTCGGTACGGTTCTCTGCGTTGCCGGCGGTATCGGTATCGCTCCGACCCATAATATTGTCAAGGCCTTGAAGGCGCACGGCAACAAGGTGATTTCGATTATCGGCGCCCGGACCAAAGAGCTTATCTTCTGGGAAGACAAAATGCGGGAGCTGAGTGATGAACTTTATGTCTGCACCGATGACGGTTCTTACGGCATTCATGGCCTGGTGACCAAAGTTGAGGAGGAACTGCTGGAAAAAAGCCGGGAAAGCGGCGAGATCGGCCTGGTGATCGGTATCGGCCCGCCGATAATGATGAAATTCGTCTGCAAGACCTCGGAGCCGTTCGGGGTCAAAACCCTGGTCTCGCTGCCGACGATTATGGTTGACGCGACCGGGATGTGCGGCGCCTGCCGGGTGACGGTCGGCGGCGAAACCAAATTTGTTTGTGTTGACGGGCCCGAATTTGATGGCCATAAAGTCGATTTTGATGAGATGCTCAAACGGCAGAGCATCTATCTTGAACAGGAGAAGGTGGCGCTTGAACGCTACCGGCACAGTGATGATTGTGGTTGTTGTGATGAATGCGGAGGTGACCGGTAATGGCTGAAGAAGTGAATAAAGCAAAAAAACTGCCCCGGCAGCCGATGCCGGAACAGGCGCCCAAGGTTAGAGCCCGCAACTTTGATGAAGTTCCTTTCGGTTACGCGAATGAGACGGCCATGGCGGAAGCGAGCCGCTGTCTGCGCTGCAAGAAACCGAAATGTGTTGAGGGCTGTCCCGTAAATGTCAAGATTCCCGAATTTGTCGGTTTGATCGCTGATGGTGATTTTATCGGGGCCGCGCATAAACTCAAAGAGACCAACGCCCTGCCGGCAATCTGCGGCCGGGTCTGTCCCCAGGAGAGCCAATGTGAAGCCCGCTGTGTTCTGGGGAAAAAGGGCGAGCCGGTGGCGATCGGCCGGCTTGAGCGTTTCGCGGCTGATTATGAGCGTAATCAGGGCAAAATCGAATTGCCGCAGATTGCCCCGGCCACCGGCAAAAAAATTGCGGTTATCGGCGGCGGTCCGGCCGGTTTGACGGTGGCCGGTGATCTGATTAAACTCGGCCACGATGTGACGATTTTTGAAGCCCTGCATAAAACCGGCGGCGTTCTCGTCTATGGGATTCCCGAATTCCGGCTGCCGAAAGCGATTGTCCAGGCCGAGGTTGATTATCTGAAATCTCTCGGTGTGAAAATCGAAGAAAGCTATGTTGTCGGCCGGATCGAAACGGTTGACGAGCTTTTAGAGCGTTTTGACGCCTGTTTTATCGGTACCGGAGCCGGTTTGCCGGTTTTTATGAAACTGGAAGGTGAAAACCTGAACGGGGTTTACTCGGCAAACGAGTATCTGACCCGTTCCAACCTGATGAAGGCTTATCGCTTTCCCGAATATGATACCCCGATTGTCAAGGGCAAACGGGTGGCGACCTTCGGCGGCGGCAACGTCGCTATGGACTCTTCACGGACGGCCCTGCGTCTGGGAGCCGAGAAATCCTATATCATCTACCGGCGCTCCATGGATGAGATGCCGGCCCGGGATGAAGAGATCCATCACGCCGAAGAAGAGGGGGTTGAATTTCTTCTGCTCGCCAATCCCGTGCGCCTGATCGGTGATGAAAAAGGCTGGCTCACCGGGGTTGAGTGCGTCAGGATGGAACTCGGTGAGCCGGATGAATCCGGGCGCCGGCGGCCGCAGCCGATTCCCGACTCCAACTTTGTCGTTGAGGTTGACACGGCGGTGGTGGCTATCGGTAACGGGCCCAATCCCCTGGTGCCGTCAACGACCCCCGATCTTAAAACCAATCGCTGGGGTAATATCGACGCCGATCTTGAAACCGGGAAGACGAGCATGGCGGGAGTTTATGCCGGCGGCGATATCGTGACCGGCGCGGCGACGGTTATTCAGGCTATGGGCGCCGGGAAAAAAGCCGCGGCCGCCATGCACGAATATCTGCAGGGTTAAGCGCTGACCGGTTTTCCGCCGGCCGCGTATCTGCAGGTAACGAAGGAATTTTACCTGGAAACAGGAATTATTTTACCCTGACCAGGCTTTTCCTCTGCGACCCCCGCGTCTTCGCGCGAAGATTGTTTTTATCGCGCGCGGAGGCGCGGAGACGTGAGGGAAATAATTTAGTACCTTACAGGTTATTTTCGGTTTGAAAAAACAAGAAAATGTTCTGATAAGAGTACTTATTTGCGGGCCGAAAAGGCTCGATTGGGTTGCGGGTTTGTTCCCGCATTAGTACCTTACAGGTTATTTTCTGCTCCAAAAAACAAGATTTAATAATCAGAAAATGTTCTGATAAGAGTACTTATTTGCGACCAGCGGATTGCCCCCGGGTGCGGGCCGAAAAGGCCCAATTGGGTTGCGGGTTTGTTCCCGCATTAGTCCTTATTAAATCTCATTCAGGTGTTCCAGCATTTCAACCGAGTCGATGAGCAGTTTTTTGTCGGCCGGATATTCCTGGAACAACTTCTCCTGCCTTTTGTCAAGTTTAGCATAAAATTTTGCTTCTATTAAAATCTTATCCTCTGTGATAAAATCAATTTCCGTAGCACCTTCATAAAGATAGTATAAGACTTTTCTATTTCTCAGTAACAGATAAATATAGTTTTCAAAATAACTGCCAAGATCTTTTTCGCCCAGGAACATATATTTTATTCCAAGATCGGAAACGTATATTTTTTTGGCGGATAATAATTTCTGATTTGTTTTACCCCATCGCGGCAGAAGGTGAATGAGGTAGGTTGACTCAAAGAAACCGAGATATCTTTTTGCTGTGTCTGGCGAGATGTCGAGAATTTTGCCGATTTTGTTGATGCTCAACTGTTTTCCGCTGCGCTCCATTAAAAGGGTAAAGTAGTCTCGTACGATCTGGTGGTTTTTGATGGCGTGGAAGGCAGTTATATCTTTTTGGATAATGTCATCAACAAGATTCATTAAATATTCTCGGTTTGGATTTAAAACGTTTTCCGGCAACCCTCCCACTCTGCAATATTCAAGGAAATGAGACTTATATAGTTGTTGGTCTCTTTTTTTCAGGGTTATCCCCTTGAAATACAGATATTCGTCAAGGTCGAGGGGCTTTATTTCCAGAGTGATCGCTCTGCCGGTCAAGCTGGCTTTTTTATCCCGAAGCATTGATGCTGAGGCTGAGGCGGCAAATATTTTGCTATTCTGGAAATCATAGAGATTTTTCAACTGTACCTGAAACTCTGCCTTGTAGGTTATCTCATCCAGAAATAGATATATTTTTTCTTCTATCTTTATTTTATGAACTTTTCTGAATTCATTTATAATCTCGATGATGTTGTTTTTGCGAAGCAAATAGTCATCCAGACTTACATATAATATACGACTTGGCTCAATACCTGCGGCGATTTGTTCTTCAATAATGAGCTTCATCAAGGTTGTCTTGCCGACGCGTCTAAGGCCTGTAAGGATAACTATTTGTTTAAGCTCAAGATACCTCCTGAGTTCAGCAAGGTACTTTTCCCGGGGATTTACATTTACATTTTTGAATGCTTCTTCCCACCACGGATTATACTGGTATAATAAGTCTTTCATATTTAAACTATATGTTGAAATCGAGTAAAAGTCAATAAAAATATTCGACTTAATCGTATATTACCAGGCGGAGAACCGGGTTGAACCGTAGTTTATGCTTTTTGCTTTGCTGATTGTAATGCTGTTTTATTGACGTATGTAATATTTTTTCCGCAGGATCAAATACAAGGCAAATATTGGTTATTGTTGTTGTTTTGCAATTAAGTGAAATTGTTAACTATTTTCCCGCTCTCAGGTCGAGAAAAAAATCTTGACTTTGTGTTTTTTATAGATTATGAGTCTCGCGCTTTTTGGCTTTAAGTTGTTTTAAAATGGGTTTGCCGGCGAGGCTTGTTCAGCTTTTCCGCCCGTTTTACGGGGCGGCAGCCTTGGTGGTTGGTTCTCATATCTCACATGTTCGGTAACCGGGGGTTTTTGATGCCTGCTCCGCACGTTCTTGATTTTGTCTATGTTATCGTGGTTCTGGCCGGTGGTATTATTGCCGGATTCGCGCCTTTCGTAATTTCCGATATTTTTCGTCCCCGGGTTGAAAATAAAAAGACCCTGCTCACCTATGAGTGCGGCATGGACCCTTTCGGTTCCGCCTGGGATATTCGTTTCGGCGCGGCATACTACCTGTATGCTCTGATTTTTCTGGCTTTCGATGTTGACATTCTCTATCTCTTTCCGGTGGCGGCCGCTTATGACCGGGTCTCCGGCTTCATGGGAGTAATGGAGTTTGCGATTTTTGTTGGAATTTTGACCCTGGCCATCGCTTATGTCTGGGTTAAAGGAGTTTTTACGTGGGCGATCAAGAGAGAGGAAAACTAGAGGTTCACTCCTACTCGGCCGAACTTCAGGAACGGCTGCAGCGGGGAGAACCGGGAAACCTTGTCGTTCGGGATCCCGGACCACTGGTTAAAAATAAGATAGCCGACCAGATTTTTGATATCTGTCGGGCGAACTCGCTCTGGCCGATGACCTTCGGTTTGGCCTGCTGCGCGATTGAGATGATGAGCCTGGGGATGGCGCGCTTTGATATCTCGCGCTTCGGTTCCGAGGTTTTCCGGCCTTCACCGCGGCAGAGTGATTTGATGATTGTCGCCGGTACGGTTAATAAAAAGATGGCTTCGGCGGTAATGACGCTATATGATCAGATGCCGTCGCCCAAATGGGTGATTGCCATGGGCAACTGCGCGATTTCCGGCGGCCCTTTTGCCGTGGAAGAGAACTATAATGTCGTTGAAGGGGTCGATAAACTGATTCCGGTTGATGTCTATGTGCCCGGCTGTCCGCCGCGTCCGGAAGGATTGCTGGAAGGCATTCTCAAACTCCAGGAAAAGATTAGCGGGGTACGTCATCCGTTCCCCCAGAGGAAGATGTCCGATGCACCCAGCTACTGAGAAGCTTGTCAGCGACCTTAAGGGTAAAAACTTTACCCTTGCCGCCTGCGATTATGCCGAGCGCGGTTATCATTTTGAAATAGATCTGGCAGCCGACAGATTGCGTGAATTCGCGCAGTGCCTGCTTGAGCAGGAGATGTATCTGGTTTTTGTCGGTGGCCTCCATGTCGAGCCCGCGATTGAAGTTATCTATCAGTTTGCCAGTTATGACCGGCCCTGTCGGGTGGTCCTGCGGGTGGCGGTCGACAACAACAACGCGATTCCCACAATTTCCGATATTTACCAGGGCGCCAATTGGCACGAACGTGAAACCCGTGATTTCTTCGGCGTGACCTTTACCGGCCATCCTAATCCGGTGCCTCTGATTCTGGCGGAAGAGGACGTTGATCTGAAGCCGCTTTTGAAAACCGACGCGAACCTGAAAGAGTCAGCGGCCCTGCGCTGGGTCAGGGTGGAAGAGCAACCTGAAACGGATGAGAAGGCGGATAAGGACTGATGGAAACTGCACAGCTAAATCTTGAGCCGGCAACCGACATCCAGCACGATAATCGGTATTATCTCAATATGGGGCCGCAGCATCCGAGTACCCACGGGGTTCTGCGGGTTCTTCTGGAGATGGACGGTGAATACATCCTCGACCCGCAGCCGGTCTTGGGCTATGGCCACCGGATGCATGAGAAGATGGCCGAGCATAAAAACTGGATGGCGTTTATGCCCAACACCGGGCGTATGGATTATGCCGCGGCCCTGCCCTATAACCATGGCTTTGTCAGCCTTTTCGAGAGGCTCTGCGGGATTGAAGTTCCGGAACGGGCCGAATATATCCGGGTTATCACTTCCGAATTGAACCGGCTCGTCAGCCATCATCTCTGGCTTGGCGCCTTTCTGCTCGATCTCGGGGCCTTTACCCCGATTCTCTACACCTTTATCGATCGCGAAAAAGTTCTTGATATCCTTGAAGATATTACCGGCTCCCGCCTGACCTACTGCTATTTTCGGGTCGGTGGCGTCTGCAAGGATATTGACGATAAATTTGTTACGCGCACCCGTGAATTCATCAAATATCAGCGCGAGCGTTTTGATGTTTATAACAAACTGGTTACCGGTAACATCATTTTCCTGAAACGGGTTGAAGGGGTCGGGGTTATCAGTAAGGATATGGCTTTGCGTTACGGCGTTACCGGGCCGGTGGCCCGGGGCTCCGGAATCAATTATGATGTGCGCAAGAACGAGCCCTATTCGGTTTATCCCAGGTTTGATTTCGAAATTCCTCTGGGCGAAAACGGTGATTCTCTCGACCGTTATATGGTCAGGCTTAACGAAATGGAGCAGAGCCTGCGGATTATCGAACAGGCCCTGGATCAATTGCCGGCGGGCCCTTTCCTCGGCAAGGTTCCGAAAAAGCTGAAGATGCCGGTTGGAGATTCCAGTTTCGCAGTTGAGGCCGCCCGGGGTGAGTTGACTTATTATATGGTCAGCGGCGGTGGTGATATTCCTTATCGTCTTAAAATTCGGGTGCCGTCGTATTCAAATTTAAGTATTCTGCCTGAATTGGGCCAGGGCATCCTGCTCTCCGACCTGGTTACGGCTATGGGGAGTCTGGATCTGGTTATCCCCGAAATTGATCGTTAGCCTGAAATTGATCATTAGATTGAAGCTTTATTAGTACCTTACAGGTTATTTTCGGTTTGAAAAAACAAGAAAATGTTCTGATAAGAGTACTTATTTGCGGGCCGAAAAGGCTCGATTGAGTTGCGGGATCTGTTCCCGCATTAGTGGAGTAGTGATATGCCCCCTGAGTTGTTACGAATGATCATTGCCGCCGTCCTGGTAGTGAGTTTTGTCTTCCTGAATGCCATGGTTCTGGGTTATATGGAGCGTAAGGTTTCAGCCCATATTCAGCGTCGTCCGGGTTTGATGGAAGTCGGCCCGCACGGGGTTCTGCAGTTGATTATTGATGGTCTCAAGCTGATCGGTAAACAGTTGGTGGTGCCCGAAGGCTCGAATAAGTTCCTGTTCCGCCTGGCGCCGCTGCTCTCATTTGCCCCCTGTGTTCTGCCTTTTGTTGTAATTCCATTCAGCAGGAAGCTGCAGATTGTTTCGATGGATGTCAGTCTGATATTCATCCTCGCCATGACCTCAATCAATGTGGTTGCCATTCTGGTTGCCGGTTGGGCCTCAAATAACAAATATTCACTTTTCGGGACCTTCCGCTCGGTTGCCCAGGCGGTCTCCTACGAAATTCCGATGCTGCTCTCGCTGCTGTCGATTATTCTGATGACCAGTACCTTCAGCCTGCAGGGAATTATCGCGGCCCAGAAATATTACTGGTTTATCCTGGTTCAGCCTTTGGCATTCATTATCTATTTCATTTCCGGCCTGGCCGAAACCAACCGGGCCCCGTTCGATCTGCCCGAAGCTGAAAGTGAGTTGACCGCTGGTTTCCATACCGAGTACAGCGGCATGGGGTTCAGCTTCTTCTTTCTCGCCGAATACGCCAATATGTTCACGGTCTGCTCAATTGCGACAATTTTGTTTTTAGGGGGCTGGAAAGGGATTCCCCTGCCTCTGGGCGATTTTACCGGCATCGTCTGGTTTATGCTCAAGGTTTATGGCCTGCTTTTTGTCATGATCTGGGCGCGTTGGACTTATCCCAGGGTGCGTTTTGATCAATTAATGAGTTTCTGCTGGAAATATTTGATTCCTTTCGCCCTGGCTAATCTTCTCATTACAGCGGTAGTGGTTAAACTGATATGAGCAAACGAGGATATTTTGGAGAACTCTGGTTTGGTGCCAAGAGTCTGCTGATTGGTCTGAAAGTGACCATCGTCGAGATGTTTAAGCCGATTGTTACGGTTCAGTATCCGCGGGAAGAGTGTGATATAACGCCCAACTATCGCGGCCATGTCGAACTGGTCTTCAATCCGGAAACCGGCGGCTGTGACTGTATCGTCTGCGGTATGTGTGCGAAAGCCTGCCCCTCCGACTGTATTGTGGTCAAGGGCGAGAAAAAAGAGGGCGAGAAACGTAAATCGCTAAGCCTTTTCTCACTTGATTTTACTAAATGCAGTCTCTGCGGCAGCTGTGTTGAGGCCTGCCCGAAATCAGCCCTTGACTATTCGCAGGACTATAACATCGCCGGTTTTACCCGTGAAGAGTTTCATTACGATCTTATTGAACGGCTTGAGCGCCGGCATATTCAACCCCTTGCTGCGGCCGCCGGAGGCAACTGATGGCTTACGGAACCTTTACTGAAGTTTTCTTCTACCTTTTTGTCACCTTGATTATTTTCGGGGCTCTGGTGGCGGTGTCCTCGCCGATCCTGATGAAAGCGGTAATGGGGCTGGCGATGGCGATGTTCGGGGTGGCCGGACTTTATCTCTATCTCAACAGCCCGTTTCTGGCGTTGATGCAGATTCTGATCTATGTCGGCGCGGTCTGTATTATGATAGTATTCGGGATAATGGTCGGCTACACGCCGAAGGAGCTTGCCGCCTATGCCGTCGGGCCGAAAAATACCGTTCTGGCGCTGATTGCTTCGCTTCTGACCATCGGGGTTCTGCAGTTTGGAATTTTGAAAACCGTATGGGTGCAGGCTTCAGGGGCCGGCGCCGGTGATTACAGCCTGGCCCACCTGGGCGAAACCCTGATGGTGCGTTACGGCCTGGCTTTTGAACTTATCTCAGTTGTTCTCCTGATCGCAATCGTCGGTGCGGTAGCGATTACCTGGAATGGCAAGCGTGGAGGGCTTAGTAAGTGATTAGTGGCAATCTTCATACCTATCTTATCGTGGCGGTTTTTCTGTTGGGTCTCGGCCTATACGGGATGATGCAGCATCGTTCGCTGATCGGCATGCTGATCTCGATTGAGTTGATCCTGAATGGGGCCGGCCTCAATTTTATGGCATTTAATCGGTTTTTAGCGCCGGATCCGACCACCGGTCAGATCTTTACGCTTTTTATTATGGGGTTAGCCGCGGCTGAGGCGGCGATTGCCGTAAGTTTAATCTTTGCCGTTTACCGGAAATATAAAACATCCGACCCCGAGCAGATTTCCGATCTGCGCGGTTAGCGGGGATAGAGGTTATAAAAAGATATGGATACAATTATCACCAGTAAAATCCTGCTGACCTCAGCCTTGCCGATGTTGACAGCCCTGC
Source organism: Pseudomonadota bacterium (assembly GCA_015486505.1). GTDB lineage: Bacteria > Desulfobacterota > Anaeroferrophillalia > Anaeroferrophillales > Tharpellaceae > Tharpella. The sequence continues at coordinate 13,878 of WFRP01000252.1, forward strand.
TGATCATGTTTTCCGGCAAAAGGCCGAATCTGCGGGAATCGTGGTCGATTATCGGCGCGATTCTGACCTTCCTTTCCGTACTTAGTCTGCTGCCGCATATTTTAGCGGGCGGCTCTTATGAATTTACCCTGGCGACGCTTTATCCCGGAGTCAACATCAAGTTTCATCTTGATGCTTTGGGGATTCTGTTTGCCGGTACCGCTTCTTTTCTCTGGATTCTGGCCGGTTTCTACTGCATCGGTTATATGCGGGGCCTGGATGAACACGCCCAGACCCGCTTTTATGTCTGTTACGCGGTTGCGGTCGGGGCGGCGATGGGGGCCGCTTTTGCCGGCAGTCTCTTTACTCTCTATCTCTTTTACGAGATCGTATCCATCTTTACCTATCCTCTGGTTGCCCATCATCAGGATGCCGAAGGCTATGCCGGAGCCAAAAAATATATCGTCTATTTGATGTTTACCTCCAAGGCGTTTCTCCTGCCGGCGATGGTGATTATCTATACCCAGTGCGGCACCCTTGATTTCTGTTATACCGGGATTCTTAACGGAATCTTTCCGGCGGGTGCCAATCATACCCTGGTGGTGGTCTCTTATCTGCTCTGTCTTTTCGGGTTTGCCAAAGCCGGGATTATGCCGTTGCATAACTGGCTGCCCTCAGCCATGGTGGCGCCGACTCCGGTCAGCGCCCTCCTGCACGCGGTTGTCGTGGTCAAGGTCGGGGTCTTCTCGATCTGCCGGGTAATGCTTTCGGTCTTCGGCGTGCAGATGTTGCAGAATCTCAATCTCGGGATTATAACCGCTTATTTTGTCTCGTTTACAATCATAACCGCCTCGATAATTGCTCTAAGTAAGAGTAATCTTAAGGCCCGGCTCGCCTATTCGACAATCAGTCAGCTCTCCTATATAATCCTCGGTGTGGCGATGCTGACGCCGAGCGGGATTACCGGCGGTCTGATTCATATTGCCAACCACGCCTTTTCCAAGATTACCCTCTTTTTCTGTGCCGGCGCTATCTTTGTCGCTACCGGGAAAAAGGATATCAAGGAGATGGGTGGTTTGGGATACCGGATGCCGATTACAATGATTGCTTTCGGGATCGCCTCCTTGAGTATGATCGGGGTCCCGCCTTCCTGCGGATTCGTGACCAAATGGTTTCTCGCTTTAGGCGCGATGGAGTTAAAGAGCGTCGGTTTGCTGGTGGTTCTGCTGGCGAGCAGCCTGCTCAATGCCGGTTATTTTGTGCCGGTTTTCCTGAAGGCCTTTTTCGGGAAACCGGTGGCGGCCGAGGCCGGACTGACCGGTACCCTGGAGAATAAACCGCTGATTCTGTTTATGGTGGTGCCGTTGTTGATTACCGCGATTATCTCGCTGGCAATCGGTATCTATCCGGATCTCTTTCTTAATATTATACATGTAATGGTGGGAGCATGATGGCTAAAGTTTTAGGTTATCTGCAGGCGCATGCAAACGTCTTGAAATGGATATTTTTTGCTTTTCTGCTCGGGACTCTGGTGTTTGACTTTATGATCGAGAGGCATCACGCTCATTTCTGGGGTGATTCGCTTATCGGTTTCTGGGCTCTGTTTACCCTTTTCGGCTGTCTCGGTATGATTGTTTTCTGTAAGGGACTCTCACACGTCTGGCTGGCCCAGAGTGAAGATTTCTACGATAGAGAGGATTCAGATAATGTTGAGTAATACGGTTTTACTTCATCCCGCCTCCTATTTTATTATCGGAGCGCTGTTGTTGCCGCTGTTTGGCCGGGTAAAAATCGCCCAGAAAGTGATTCTGCTGGCGGTGCCGCTGCTGGCTTTCTGGCAGATTCACTACCTGCCGGAAAGTTTCGGGGTCTGTCATTTTATGGGCTTTGAGCTGACCTTCGGCCGGGTTGACAAGTTAACCTATGTCTTTCTCCATGTTTTTACGCTGATGGCCCTGATCGGGGCGATCTACTGCCTGCATGTCAAGGAGACCGGCCACCATATCGCGGCCTTTCTCTATGTCGCCGGTTCTCTGGGAACCACCTTGGCCGGAGACTACCTGACGATCTTTATCTTCTGGGAACTTATGGCCTTTGCTTCGGTCTTTCTCATCTGGTACCGCAAGAAAAAACGTTCGATCGAAGCCGGCTATCGTTATCTTCTGGTGCATACCGTCGGCGGCCTGATACTTCTGGCCGGAATCTTTCTCCGCTATCAGAATTGTCATGACTTAAGCTTTACGAGAATCATGGCCGAGGGGGCGACGACCGCGGATTATCTGATTATGATAGGCTTTATGCTCAATGCCGCGGTGCCCCCGATTCACGCCTGGCTCCCGGACGCCTATCCTGAAGCCACGGTCGCCGGGGCCGTGTTTATGTGCGCCTTTACCACGAAAACGGCGGTTTATGTGCTCGCCCGGGGTTTCCCCGGATTTGAGTCCCTGGCGATCCTGGGGGCGATTATGACCCTGTACGGTGTCGGCTACGCGGTTATCGAAAATGACGCGCGCCGGATTCTGGCTTATCATATTGTCAGTCAGGTCGGCTATATGGTCTGCGGGATCGGGATTGGCACAGCGATGGCGGTCAACGGCGCCTGCGCCCATGCCTATGCCCATATCCTTTACAAAGCCCTGCTCTTTATGGGAGTCGGCGCGGTCCTCGAAATGACCGGTAAATCCAAGCTCAACGAACTCGGCGGGCTCTACAAAACCATGCCGGTCGCCTTGTTCTTTACGGTAATCGGCGGGATCGCGATCTCGGGATTCCCCTTCACCAGCGGTTTTATCAGCAAGTCGATGATCATCGCCGCCGCCGGGGTTGATCACCGGATTATCATAATGCTGATGTTGAGTCTGGCCGCTGTCGGAACCTTTCTTTCGGTCGGGATCAAACTGCCGTACTTCATCTGGTTCGGCAAGGATTCCGGGGTTGAAGGCAGGGAAGCGCCCTGGAATATGAACCTGGCCATGGCGATTGCCGCGTTTATGTGTATCTTTCTGGGGGTCTATCCGGAGTATCTTTACAAAATGCTGCCGTTTGCCTGTGATTACCATCCCTATACGGCCTACCATATTTCTGAAACGCTGCAGATTTTAGGCTTTACCGGCCTCGGTTTTTATCTGATGGTTAACTATCTTCATCCTGAGCCGAAACTCAATCTCGATGTCGACTGGTTCTATCGTAAAGGGGCTCTGGTCTTTATGTGGTGTGCCCGTAAACCTGTCAGTATTGCTAATGACTGGGTCGGTGAAGTTTACCGCACCGTGGGCATGAGGTTTACAATGCTGGTTGCCAAAGCACTCTCCTGGTTTGACTGGGAGGGTATCGACTGGGCGGTTGACGGTTCGGCAAAAGGGGTAGTCAAGGGCGGCGACCGGATGCGGACCCTGCAGACCGGCAAGATTCAGCAGTATATCGGTGGCGCGGTTGCAGCTTTGATGATTGTGCTGCTGGTGGTGGTCTTTCTTTAAACGGGAGATCAAGTTGGTAAATTTGGCTGGATGAAATCTTAAGAGAATTGATTATGCACATGGAAAAATATCTGATCTTAAATACCCTGAGCTACCCGGTTCTGTCGCTGATTATGCTGGTTCCGCTGGTCGGGGCGCTGCTGAGTCTTCTGATTAAGAATGATACCTATCTGAAGATATTCGGGCTTCTCGTGACCCTGGTCACGCTGGTGCTGTCGTTACCGCTCTATACCTGCTTTGATCTGCATACGGCCAAATATCAGTTTGTTGAGCTGAGGCACTGGTTCCCCCTGCTTAAACTGCATTATGTGGTCGGGGTCGATGGTATCAGCGTCTTGCTGGTGTTGTTGACGACGATTATTATGCCTTTCTGTATTCTGTGTTCCTGGAACTATATCAAAAAACGGATGGGAGAGTTTATCTTCGTGACTCTGGTTATGGAAACCGCGATGATCGGGGTTTTCATCAGCCTGAATATGGTGCTGTTTTATATCTTCTGGGAAGCGATGCTGATCCCGATGTTCCTGCTGATAGCAGTCTGGGGCGGGGCGCGGAAGGATTATGCTTCAATCAAGTTTTTCCTTTACACCCTCTGCGGCAGTATCTTTCTTTTGGTGGCGATTGTCGCGCTTTATATTAAAACCGGAACCTTTTTTATTCCGGAGCTGATGGATCATCAGTTCTCATTTGCCTATCAGGTCTGGATCTTTCTGGCCTGCGCTCTGGCTTTTGCCATCAAGATTCCGATGTATCCCCTGCATACCTGGCTTCCGGCCGCTCATGTTGAAGCGCCGACCGCGGGCAGCGTCATTCTTGCAAGTATCCTCCTGAAAATGGGCGGCTACGGTTTTTTACGCTTCTGCCTGCCGATGGCTCCGGCGGCAACGATGTATTTTATGCCCTATATGATAGCCTTATCCCTGATATCGATTATCTTCGGCGGCTATCTCGCTTTAGGACAAACTGATATCAAGAAACTTATTGCTTATTCAAGTGTCGGCCATATGGGTTTTGTTACCCTCGGTATCTTCCTGATTAACGACCAGGGCTTGAAGGGCGCGATTCTGCAGATGATCAACCACGGAATTACGACCGGCGGCCTCTTTATTATGGTGGGAATGATCTATGAGAGAACCCACAGCCGGGAGATTGCCGACAACTCGGCCCTGGGGATGATGATTCCGATCTATGTTACCTTTCTCGGCATATTCTGCCTTTCATCACTGGCGTTTCCGGGGACCAACAGTTTTGTCGGGGAGTTTCTGGTCTTGTTTGGTGCTTTCAAGAAGAATGTCGTGGTCGGGTTTCTGGCAATTCCCGGGGCGATTCTGGCGGCGGCCTATATGCTGCGCCTGTTGCAGCGTATGGTCTGGCATGATTCCGATGGGCATGCTCACCACCATGATGACGCCGCAGATGCGGCCCATGGCCATAAAATAACCGATCTCAACCTGCGTGAGATCACAATGGTTGTGGTGCTAGCCGTTTTTGTCTTCTGGATTGGTTTCTATCCGACGCCGCTTTTGAAGGTTATGGATGCCAGCGTTACCCATTTGCTCCATCAGATTGCGGCCGGCGGCACCCCGGTTCCGGCGGCTCCGCATGAAGGCCATCACGCCCTGCTTGAAATCGGCAACTGGCTGAAACAGGTAGTTGCTTTTTAATATTGATTTATCCAGGTTTTTTTACGACGCCATCTTGATTACAGGTAATTAAAATGCAAGTAATGCTTATTCTTCCGGAACTTGTCCTGATCCTTACAGTGCTGGTTCTTTTCGCGGCATCTTTGAAAAAGATCAAGGGGGCCGGTTTGTCCGCTATTGCTCTGACCGGTTCATTGCTGACCCTGGTTGCCGCCGTTGTCGGCGGCAGCGCTTCCGGCAGTCTGTTTGTCGGTGCCTATCAGGTTGACGGCCTTTCCCAGTTGATAAAAATTCTCCTGGGCGGCGGCCTTTTTCTGATCTTCTATATGTGTCGCGGTCTAAGCGGGATAGAAGATGAGGTGCAGAACGAGTTTTATCTCTTTCTCGCATTGAGCACATTAGGCTTGATGATGATGAGCAGCGCGGTTGAACTGTTGACAATCCTGGTCTGTCTTGAGATTTCCTCTTACGCCCTCTATGTTGTCATTTCGTTTCGTAAGGGCAAAGGCCGGCGGACCGAGGTTGAGGCCGGGATTAAATATGTTCTTTTCGGGGCGGCGGCGACCGGTATTTCGCTTTTCGGAATCAGCTATATCTTCGGTTTAAGCCATTCTACTTATCTGGTTGATATTAAAACCCAGTTGCCGCAGCTTTTGCAGCATCAACCGATGGCGGTAATCGGGATGGCGCTTCTGCTATGCAGTTTCTTCTATAAGCTGGCCATGTTCCCGATGCATGCCTGGACGCCGGATATCTATCAGGGTGCCTCCAACGAAACCACCACGTTTATCGCGACGCTGCCCAAAGTCGGCGCGGCCGCCCTGCTGGTTCGTCTGATCGGGATGTCCGGCGCCGGTGTAACTCAGTTTACCTGGGTGCTGCTGGTTCTGGCGGTGCTCTCAATGACTTATGGTAATCTGGCGGCTCTGGTGCAGAATGATATCAAACGCCTGCTCGCCTATTCCAGTATCGCTCATGCCGGATATATGATGATCGGCCTTCTGACCGGGAGCCGGTTGGGAATGGCCGCGGTCATCTACTATATCGCCGGTTATGTGCTGATGAATCTGGCCTGTTTCCTGGTGATTTATTATATCGCGCCCCGGGGAGAGAATATTACATTTGACGATCTCAAAGGCCTGTATCGACGTTCACCGGTGCTTGCTTTCACGCTGGCCGCCGGGGCTTTCGGTATGGCGGGGATTCCGCCGACGGTCGGTTTTACGGGGAAATTCGTCATCTTTACGGCGGCCCTGGAGAAGGGCTTTTACGGCCTGGTAGTGATTGCCATGGTCAATGCCGCCGTCTCTGCCTTTTACTATCTTAAATTGGCCCGGGCGGTTTACTGCCAGGGTGAGGATGCCGAACTTGACCGCTTGCAGCTTGGTTTCGGGGTCAAGATATTTGGAGTTTTCCTGATCGCGGCCATTGTTCTGGTCGGAATTATGCCCCAGGGTTTGCTGCAGATGGCAAATAACGCGGTCTCAGCGTTCCTCTAGTATTGAAAATTTGTATTGGAATCTTGCGAAAGGGCAGTGAAAACTGCCCTTTTTTTATGCCCGGTTCGCAAGAGAGGTTGAAATGGGCTTTGCTTTTATGTTAGAAGCATCCCACTGATAGCGCTAATGCGGGAACAAATAGACACAAATAGGCACAAGATAAAACTCTTAACTAGGATTTAACCCTTGAAATTAAGAACTCTCAGCTCGCGAATTCTGCTGATTGCCCTGACAATAATCCTTTTTGCCGGATTATGCGGTCCCGTCAGCCTGCAGGCGGCGGGGACTGCGGTTCCGGCGGAAAAGCAATTTAAGGCTGCCAAGAAGAACTATAACCGGTTTATGGCGAATTCCAAAGACTGGGGGCAGCGCCGACGCTGGGAGAGCCTGATTAAAACATTCGACGCGCTCGCCCGCAACTACCCGCGCAGCAAAAGGGCGGATGATTCTCTCTTTCTGGCGGGCGGGCTTTACTTTTCGCTCTATAATTATTCCGGTTGGTCAATTGATCTGCAGCAGTCGGCGAAACGTTATAAAGCACTGTTGAAAAATTATCATCACAGCCACCTGGCCGATGATGCGCTCTACAATTTAGGCAAGATATCCCTGAAGCTCAACGATCAGTATCGGGCCCGGGAGTATTGGCGGCGTCTGCTTAAAGAGTACCCGGATTCGGATATGCGGCGCCGGGCCCGGGCGCAGTTGCAGAAACTGGATTCGGTTAAAAAAGTAGTTGTGGGCGGCATCCCGCGAAAAAAAGCCCGGGTTAAAAAGTCACAGTTTAAAAAGCCGGCCGGCGCGAAGACTGCCGGCCGTAAAATCCGAAAAGCAAAAAAAAGTCATCAGGGCAAGGCCCGGATTCTTGATTTGCGCCACTGGTCATCACCGACCTATACCCGGGTGGTTATTGACCTTGACCGTGAAACCGAATTTACAAAAGGAATTCTTAAAGATAAACATAACAGCAAAAAGACTAAATCGATCTACCTTAACCTGAAAAATTCGGTTATTCCTGAAGTCAGCCGAGAGATCGCGATTAATGACGGCATCCTGCAGCGAGTAAAAATCGCCCAGTTTAATAATCATATTGTGCGTGCCGTAATTCATGTCGGCGAAATTGATCACTACAAGATTTTTGCCCTGAATAACCCGCCCCGGATCGTTATCGATGTAATCGGCGGCAATTATCGCAAGGCCGCGAAAAAGGCGCTAAAGCGATCCTCCGCGCAAAAACATCATCGCCAAAACGGCTCTCTGAGCCTGGCGCAGCAGCTCGGTCTCGGGGTGGGAACCATCGTTATCGATCCCGGTCACGGCGGTAAAGACCCCGGAGCCTTGTCACCGGGCGGCGGTCAGGAGAAAGAGGTCGTTCTTGATATTGCCCGAAGACTGCGAAAAATTCTGGAAAAGCGGCTTAAATTCAAGGTGATAATTACGCGTGATAGCGACCGTTTTATTCCGTTGGAAGAGCGGACCGGGATTGCCAATACCAAAAAGGCGGATCTGTTTATCTCCATCCACGCCAATGCCAGTCACAATCGCCGGGCCCATGGTGTGGCCACCTATTTCCTGAACCTCTCGACAGATAAGCAGGCGATGGAACTTGCCGCTCTCGAGAACTCGACTTCAACCAAGAATATCGGGCAGTTGCAGTCGATTCTCAATGATTTGATGCAGAACTCGAAAATCAAGGAGTCCAGTCGGCTGGCCGGATGTGTGCAGGGCGCGTTAGTGACAAAATTGCGTAAATCTTATAATAATGTCAATAACCTCGGCGTAAAGCAGGCGCCTTTCTATGTTCTGATCGGGGCGCAGATGCCGAGTATTCTTGTGGAAGTTTCATTTATCTCCAACAAGATGGAGTCTCAGCGCCTGGCCTCACCGGCGTACCGGCAGAAGATTGCCGAAGGCCTGGCCGATGGTGTGCTGAAATATATCAATGAAATCAAACTCGCCCGTCTTTAAGGCGGTAACCTTAAAATTTTAAGAGTGGAGATCGGTAAAATGATTGAACAGAAATTTGTTTTGCGTGATGATGAGATTCCCCGGCAATGGTATAATCTGGCAGCGGATCTGCCTTCACCGATGGAGCCGCTGCGGACCCCGGATGGCAGCCTGGTGACGGCCGAGATGATGGCTCCGATTTTTCCGATGAATCTGATTGAGCAGGAGATGAGCCAGGAGCGCTGGATTGATATTCCGGAACCGCTGCTGGCGTTGCTGGCCGGTTATCGGCCGGCCCCGTTAAAACGGGCGATAAAACTTGAAAAAGCTTTAGGAACTCCGGCGAAAATTTATTACAAAGACGAAAGTACTTCACCGGCCGGCAGTCATAAACCTAATTCCGCTCTGGCACAGGCCTGGTACAATAAAGAGTTCGGCACCGAACGTCTGACCACGGAAACCGGAGCCGGACAGTGGGGCAGCGCCCTGTGCTACTCCTGTGCCCTGGTTGGCCTGGAGTGTAAAGTTTTTATGGTTCGTATCAGTTTTGATCAGAAGCCCTATCGCAAAATTCTGATGGAGACCTGGGGCGGGACCTGTATTCCGAGCCCAAGTTCTGAAACTGCGGCCGGCCGGAAATTTCTTGAGCAATTTCCGGATACTCCGGGCAGTCTCGGTATGGCGATCAGCGAAGCCGTGGAAGCGGCGGTTAACGATAAAAGCGGCAAAACCAAATATTCGCTCGGCAGTGTTTTGAACCATGTTATGCTGCACCAGACAATCATCGGTCTTGAAGCCAAGAAACAACTGGCTCTGGCCGGGGTCAAAAAGCCGGATATCGTTATCGGCTGTGCCGGTGGCGGCAGCAACTTCGCCGGTCTCGCTTTTCCCTTTGTTAATGATAAAATCAATGGGGCCGATATTACTATTATTCCGGTTGAACCGCAATCCTGTCCGAGTTTGACCCGGGCGCCGTTTGCTTATGATTTCGGCGATACTTCGGGGATGACACCGCTGCTGCCGATGTTTACATTAGGGCATAATTTTGTCGCCCCGCCGCTGCATGCCGGCGGCCTGCGTTATCACGGTATGGCGCCTCTGGTCAGTCAGGCGGTGGTCGAAGGCCTGCTGCAGCCGGACAGTATTCCCCAGCTTGAATGTTATGCCGCCGCCGTGCAGTGGGCCCGGACCGAAGGGACAATCTGCGCGCCGGAGACCAGCCACGCGATTGCCGAGACCATCCGCCAGGCCAAACAGGCGAAAGAGGAAGGCAAGGAGAAGGTCATTCTCTTCGGCTACAGCGGTCATGGTATGCTTGATCTTTCCGGCTACGACAGCTATCTTAATGGCCGTCTCAAAGATTACGAAATCCCGCAGGCCGATTTTGACGCTTCGGTCGCCTCATCGCTTGAGGGAATGCCCAAAGTGCAGGAAAAACGCACCGGCAAGTGGTAGAACTCTGATGCGGGAATAATCCCCGTAACCCGGGCAGGGTCTTTTGGCCCGTACCCGGGGGCAATCCGCTGGTCGCAAATAAGTACTCTTATCAGAACATTTTCTGACTGTTAAATCTTGTTTTTTGGTACAGAAAATAACCTGTAAGGCACTAATGCGGGAACAGATCCCGCAACCCAAACGGAGCCTTACGGCCCGCAAATAAGTACTCTTATCAGAACATTTTCTGGATATTAAATCTTGTTTTTTGGTGCAGAAAATAACCTGTAAGGTACTAATGCGGGAACAAATCCCGCAACCCAAACGGAGCCTTACGGCCCGCAAATAAGTACTCTTATCAGAACATTTTCTGGATATTAAATCTTGTTTTTTGGTGCAGAAAATAACCTGTAAGGTAC
>WFRP01000253.1 GCA_015486505.1 Pseudomonadota bacterium
CGCCGCCCCAGTAAGGCTTGAAAATTAGTTGTACTGTTTGAAATTTAGTGCCCCCTGTCTTGCTTGGCAGGGGGCTTTTTGTTCTTGTGGTGATCGGGGCATAATATGCTTGTGGGTGTTTGCGGAGGGGCAGGTTCTGTTTTAGAGTCCGCCGCTGTTGTCGACTTTCAGGATTGAGCCGATTGCCCGATCGCGATCGAGAAGGCCCAGCTTTTTTTCCAGAATATTGCGGTAGTTGTTGATCCGGTTGACGTAACCTACCGGCTCCCGGCCCCGGGCATAGCCGTATTTCAGTTGTTCATAATATTTTCTCTGTTTCAGGAGGGGCAGAACCTTAGCCAGGGTCGCCCAGCGATCCGGGTCCAGGTTCAGTTGCCGGGCCAGCCGCCGGGCGTCATAGATATGGCCCATACCGACATTGTAGGCGGCCATGGCGACATTCAGGCGGTCGAATTTCGGGTAGGATTCGGGGACCCGGTCAAGCAGCCGGCGTAAATATTTGGCCCCGCCCCGGATGCTTTCCTCAGGATTGAGGCGATCCTCAATCTTTAGATGATGAGCCGTGGTGTTGGTCAGCATCATAATCCCGCGCACGCCGGTGACACTGGTAGCTTCAGGGTCCCAGTGCGATTCCTGGTATGATTTTGCCGCCAGCAGGGTCCAGGGAAGCCTGTATTTACGTCCGTATTTTTCAAATAATCCTTTAAATTTCGGTAAACGGTTCTTGATCATCCGGATAAAAACCTTGATGTCGACGTAATCAAAATTTATCTCGCCGGTATAGTAATAGCGTTTTTCCAGTTGAGCGAACTGGCCGTTTTGTTTGATTTTTTTCAGCCATATTTTGAGTTCGCGGCGGAGTCTGGTCAGTTTGGGGTTTATGATCCAGGCCAGCGGCTGCTCTTTGCTGATCGGGAACGCCGCCTTCAGTTCCGGGTAGTAGCGCCGGTTCAGGGCGAGGATGTTGGAATCGACAATCGTGCAGGGAATTTTTCTAAGCCAGACTTTTTCCAGCAGTTGATCCGAGCTTAAAGCGTCGGTGGTCTGCCATTGCAGGTGAGGGTATTGCTGTCTAAGTTCCGTTAGACGTTCAACGTAACTGCTGCGGGCGGGCACGAGCAGCCGGAATCTTTGCAGCTCGGCAATGTCTTTGGGGTGAGTGCAGCCTTTACGGTAAACGAGTTGCTGGCGGACCGTGTAGTAGTCGGGGCCGAACGTGAACCGGCGTTCGCGCTCTTTGGTCCGGGTCAGGGCTCCGGCGGCAATATCCGCGGTGTTTGCCGCCATTGCCGCCAGCATGGCACTGATGGAGTCGGCAACCTTGATTTTGAGTTTGAGATGCAGCTCCCGGGCCAGGTTTTTGACAAGATCGTATTCAAATCCGGTTTCGCCGTCGGGCCCCAGATAATAGACGGTCGGTATGTTCCGGGTCAGAACCGTCAGGGTGCCGGGTTTCAAGGTGAGATTTTTTTCTTTAAGCTGTTCGCAGCCGGACACGATGAAACTGATACCTACGATTGTGAGCAGGGAAAGGCGGATAAAACCAGCGCCTGCCCGCTCGCAGTCAGTGGGCTGGACTTTTCGGGGCCGCCGGTATTTATGTCGAATTGTCTCAGACATAGGTTTGATTATAATGCAAGATCAGGCTTTTGCCAATAATAATTTCTCGTTTAACTTGGGCCGCAGCTAACTATTAGTTGACTTTTTTCGCCTTTTTTTCTATATTTAGGCCGGTTTTTTCAGGTTGTATGAATCTTTGTTTTTGAGGGAGATTTTTTATGCGTTCGATAGTTGTTGCCGGGGCCGCCGGGCGAATGGGAAAACGGCTGGTTGATTTGGTGAATGCGCATTCCGGAGCCCGGGTAGTCGGGGCTCTGGAGTATTCCGAACACCCTTTTTTGGGCCGGGATGCCGGTGAAGTTGCCGGAATCGGTCGCCTGGAGGTGCCGCTGGTCGGCAATTTTACCGGGCTTGCCGGTTGTAAAGCCGAAGTAATGATCGATTTTACCGCGCCGCAGGCAACCCTGGCCAATCTTGAATGGGCCCAGGCCGAATCCGTGGCTATGGTGATCGGGACAACCGGGATGAGTGAATCTGAACGGGAGCTGATAACCCTGGCCGCGAAAAAGATACCGGTGGTCTTTGCCCCGAATATGAGTGTCGGGGTCAATGTTCTTTTTAAGATTGCGGCTGAGGTTGCCGCGATTATGGGTGATGATTTTGATGTGGAGATTTTAGAGGCTCATCATCGTTTGAAAAAAGATGCTCCGAGCGGGACGGCGGTCCACCTGGGTGAAATCGTGGCCGCAGCTTTAGGGCGTGATTATCCGCAGGACGCGGTGTTTGCCCGGCAGGGGTTTACCGGCGAGCGGACCCGGCGGGAAATCGGGATGCAGACTTTGCGCGCCGGTGATATCGTGGGTGAACATACGGTGATGTTCGGCGGAATGGGCGAACGGCTTGAACTGATTCACCGGGCTCAATCCCGGGATAATTTTGCCGCCGGCGCCGTCCGGGCCGCCCTCTGGCTTGAAGGCCGGGCCCCCGGACTTTATGATATGCAGGATGTTTTGGGGCTTAGGATAAAGTAATTTTGTGGTTTTGTAACTATTCAGTTCAACTTCATCTCTCCGATTTCCGGAGGGGGCGGGGGTGGCTTTTCGTAAGCGGTTGCGGAAACGATTTCGTCGTTTTTCGAAAGCGAGCGAGAGCCCATAGGCATTGCAACTGTTTGAGCGTAAGCGAGTTTTGCAATGCGGGCGTAGCGAGTGTAAGGAAAAACA
>WFRP01000254.1 GCA_015486505.1 Pseudomonadota bacterium
ACCCCCGCCCCCTCCAGAAGGTGGGGGGGTAAATTTTGGCTGAATAGTTACATTTTTTATAACTTTTCTGCAAGCTCAGTAACCTGGGAAAATTGTTCCTCAGTCAATTCCTCACAAAATTGAATTCCGCAGCCCCGGGCCAGACGAAAGCCCGTGTTGATAGAGCGATGGTTTTTAATTACTCCATTGATGGTAAAAAGTTGATGGCCGTAAGTATTGAAAACATAAATAGTTACAGTCTCATTCAATTTGGGACGATGGTTTGTAATGGTGAAAGCGCCCCCCTTGCTAATATCTGCTAACTCAACACTATAAAGAATTGGTGACACCGATGAGAGTAATTTGAATTGACATTTAGCTTCTACACGAACATACTTCCTGCGATTAAACCCTTTATGCACAATATCCTCCCTCACACCGCATGGGGGTCAGGCTTGACTTATGGGTATTTGCCGCATCATTCTAATGCGGGGACAAATCCCGCAACCCAAACAGGACCTTACGGCCCGCATCAGGGACACTTCCGATGGTCGCAAATAAGTGCTCTTGTCAGGTTATTATTCTCTTGTTTTTAAACAAGAAAATACCCTGTAAGGCACTGAACCGGCCGGCCGCCGGCCAGTTGGAGAGTAGTGGCGTGGTGTTGCGGAATTTACGGTAACAGTTATGGGGAAAGCTGACTCACCCGGGTTGATATACCTTGTTAAGAACCTGTTCACACAAAATCAGGATACAGCTTTTCCATACATTGCGGACAAATAGAATGCGACAATTGGATTTCCATCTTTTCACTTATATAGCTCTCGATTTGCACCCAGCTATCCTGCTCTCTCGGGTTGGTTCCTTCCAGCCTTATTTTTTTACAATTTGAGCATATTGGCAGGATACATTCCAGTTGTTTAATATGAGAAAGAGCGTTTTCCAACTCATCGATTTTCCGCTTGAGCAACTTTTCATGATTATCGAGGGAGACAATCATGGAATTAAAGGCTTCAGAAAAATCACCCATAAAGTCAACTCGCTGGCTGAAATCGCCATTTGCAACCTGGTTTGCCTGCCAGGTGAGATGAAGCAAACGGGAATGCAATTCCTTGAAAGGTGATCCGAGAAAATTTCCCGGCGAAATTTTTGTCTCGGCCAATTCCCCTTTCGATAACGGGATGATGAAATCATGTACTTCCTGCATGAACGTAATAAGTTGATTCAGCTTTTCAGCAAGATTTTGTTCACGTTCATCCGTAAGGTTTTCGGTATCGATTTTTTCAGGTATTTTGCCTTGCAGGAGAATTTCAATTTTTTCTATCATTTGCCATCCTTTACCGCCCGCACATCAAAACGGCAAACCCGCTCGCCGGTGGCCCAACAGTCGATCTCTTTTGCGGAGAAAGGTTTTCCGGTATAGGCCTCCAGAATACCGGCAATAAAGCCCTCGTCGTATTGACAGACAACCTCATCGGTGGGCGGCAGGCCGGAACAGTCAAGATCTTCAGCAACCGTTAATGTAAACCTCAGGTTTTCAAGATCAGCTTTTTCAATGCGAAGAATCCCTATGGCCTGCTCTTTGAGCACTTTCTGTAGCTGCGAGACAAATTCGTTAAAATCAAGTTCCCGGTCCAGCATATTCTCACAGAATTGCTTCCCGGCAAGATTGCCCGCCTTAATAATGATTTCATTTGCCCTATTTACACCCAATTCGGTGATCATAACATCTCGAAATGTATATTGGAGCAGGCGATAGGCCAGCACCGGGACATCCAAACCAAGGTTGGGCCTGCCCTCTTTAATGTCGCCCAAATCTTCCCATCTGAATTTATTATAATCACGCTCTTCATTAAACATAGAAACCCCCAAGGTTAACTGCCTGCATCAGCCGCTACGTCGAGATACTCGAATAAAAAAACAGGCATCTATTCGTGGTCGGATGATTTTATCATTAAACCAGCGTGTAACTATTCAGCCGAATCCGCTTACGAAAAACCACCCCCGCCCCCTCCAGAAGGTGGGGGGGTAAAATTTGGCTGAATAGTTACACTAGCGTAATCTATTGATTTACTATAGTCAATAAGAATTTCACAAATTGAGTAGCGAGCGATTCGCACCACCTGCACCAAAAAACAAGATTTAATAATCAGAAAATGTTCTTAATGAGAGTACTTATTTGCGCCCAACGGATTGCCCTTGGGGTGCGCCCAGCGGATTGCCCTTGGGGTGCGCCCAGCGGATTGCCCTTGGGGTGCGACCAGCGGATTGCCCCTGGGTGCGGGCCGAAAAGGCCCGATTGGGTTGCGGGATATGTTCCCGCATTAATAAAAACCCTGACGATTGCCGGGTTGACACTTACGCTCTATTTATAGTATTGGTTGCCGAATTGTCAAATAGTGTTAGAAAACAGCTGACACCTGTAATCTTTAAATAGACTTTCACGGAGGCGGAAATGAGAAAAATTTTGTGGTTGGGCCTGGTTCTGTTAATCTTGACACCTTTCAGCAGTGCCCTGGCGAAAACGACCTGGCATATGCATCTTAATTACCCGGCGGGGAATTTTCTTTCGCAGGGGGCCCAGCGTTTTGCCGATAAGGTCAAGGCGGCGACCGGCGGCGAGCTTGAAATTATTCTGCATCCGGGTTCCTCTTTAGGTTTTAAGGGGCCGGAGCTGTTGCGGGCCGTGGCTGACGGTCAGTTGGCAATCGCTGAAATTCCGACTGGAATGGTTGAGGGTGACGCCCCGATTCTGGCGTTGACGGCCCAGCCTTTTATCTCGACCAACGCTTTTGAACAGCGCCTGCTCTATCAACTGGCGAAACCGGTCTATAAAAAGACCTTGAAACGCTTTAAACAGATTACGCTTTATAGCTCGGTCTGGCCTTTCTCCGGCATCTACACCCAGCGGCCGATCAGAAAACTCAGCGATCTTAAAGGTTTGAAAATGCGGGTTTACGACGGTACCGGCCTGGCTTTCGGTAAAGCCACCGGTGTTGCCGCCCGCAAGATGCCGTTCAGTGAAGTCTATCCGGCTATGAAAGCCGGGCTTTTGGATTCAATGTATACCTCTTCGGTCTCCGGGGTTGATGCCAAAGCCTGGGAGGTTTTGAAATATTTTACCCGGATAAATATTCTCGGGCCGGTCAACCTGTATAATGTCAATATCGATGCCTGGAACAAACTTTCGCCCAAGGTTCAGGCGCAGGTTCTCGAAATTTCCGCGGCGATGGAAAACGAGATGTGGAATCTGTCCGGGGATATGGACCGCAAGTCGGTCAAGATTCTTGAGGAAAACGGGATGCAGGTATTGAATGTCGATAACAAGTTTCGGGCCCAGCTCGATAAGGTCGGGACCGAGTTGCGTCAAGCCTGGTTCAAAAAAGCCGGAGCTGACGCCGACGCGGTGCTCAAGGAATACAATCAGATTCTCGGCCGCTAAAAAATTTAACCCGATTTTTTGGATATCCGTAGGGGCAGGCCCGAGTGCCTGCCCTTTCTGGTCTGTGAAAGGGTGACGTGAGAATGGTTAAGGAAAAAAGATGCGGCGCATCATCCTGATAATTGATCGTTTAAGTGATTTTCTGGCTAAAATTTCAGCTCTGGTGCTGGGGTTGATGACGGTTTTGATTCTGCTGGAGATCTTTCTCTGGAATGTTTTCCAGAAAACCACCTTGATTGCCGATGAGTATTCGGCATATGGCCTCGCGGTCCTGGTCTTTCTCGGCTGCGGCTATACCTTGAAAGAGAAGGGCCATATCCGGATTGAGCTGGTGCTTAACCGGCTGCCCGCCCGCCTGTCCCGAGGGTTAAAGTTGGTTGCCGGCTGTATCTCAACCCTGCTGCTCGGTTACATTACCTGGGAGCTTGGGCGTATGACTTTTTCCGCCTGGCACTACGGCTCGACCTCAGGCACCCTGACCGCGACCCCTTTATGGCTTCCCCAATCCGTGGTTGTCATCGGGGCCGGGATGTTTACGCTACAGATGGCGGTTGAGACCTTGAAGCTTACGGATTTTTAAAAAATTTATGGACGCAAATGTTTTAACCATGTGCCTGGTGATTTTCGGGCTTTTAGCCCTGACTTTAAGTCTCGGCATTCACATCGGTTTCAGTCTTTTTATCGTCGGCTTCTGCGGTATGGCGCTCTTTTCGCCGCTGTCGCCGGGGGGTAATCTTGCTTCATCAGTCTGGTCGACGGTCAACAAATGGGAGCTGGTGGCGTTGCCGCTTTTTATCCTGATGGGGGAGATTCTTTTTCATTCCGGGATCTCCGAGAAACTCTTCAAAGGGCTGGTGCCCTGGCTCTACCGGCTGCCGGGCGGTCTCTTGCTGATGAATATTGTCGCCTGCACCTTCTTTGCCGCGGTTTCCGGCTCCAGCGCCGCGACCACGGCCACGGTCGGGCGGATTACGTTGGCGGAATTTGCCAAACTCGGCTACGACGAGCGCTTAGCGATCGGCTCGCTTGCCGGGGCCGGAACCTTAGGCTTTCTGATTCCGCCGAGCCTGATTATGATCGTCTACGCGATTCTGGCTGAAGTCTCGATCGGCAAGATGTTTATTGCCGGAATCCTGCCGGGCTTTCTTTTAGCGTCAATCTATATTCTCTATATCGTCTATCGCGGTCTTAAAGACCCCTCGATTGCGCCGCGAACCCAGGAGAGTTACAGCTGGGCCGAGCGTTTTACCGCCTTGAAAGATCTCCTGCCGGTGATTATCCTGATTCTTATGGTTTTGGGCAGTATCTACGCCGGTTTCGCGACCCCGACCGAGGCCGCCGCCCTCGGGGTTTTAGGGGCCGCGGTCTTTGCCTTTATCAATAGACGGCTTAATCTTGCGGGCCTTTTTACCTG
>WFRP01000255.1 GCA_015486505.1 Pseudomonadota bacterium
CGAACAGGAATTCGCATTGGCGTTTGTGGTTTTGGAGATCTAAAATTTAATAATGCGGGAACAAATCCCGCAACCCAAACGGAGCCTTACGGCCCGTACCCTGGGGCACTTCCGAAGGTCGCAAATAAGTACTCTTATCAGAACATTTTCTGATTATTAAATCTTGTTTTTTGGTGCAGAAAATAACCTGTAAGGTACTAAAAGTTTTGGTTGCATTTTTCTGATCTATTCATTACTAACTTAATCAAAATAGAATTAGTATCCGTTCAATGCACCCTTCAGACAAGAGGATAAAATTATTATGACCCTGCCCGGAAATCTGCTGACCACCGCGATGGCGGTTATGCCGCATACTGATGTTGATGAAGCCATAAATCTGGCGCTATCCCTGGATATTCCTTTCTGGCCACAGCTGCCGAACTACAACTATTATGAGGATATGTATGTCCAGGCGGCGGAACATTTCCCCGGGATTATCCTCAATCTCAAAGAGCGGACTCTACGCTTTTCCACCGACAAGTTTATTACGGAACTGGAGGAGACCTTAAGCCATTTTGAAGAGCCGGAATATTTTGATGTCAGCGATCAGTATTCAGTGGTTTATAAGCGTTTTCTCGAACTTGATTTGCGCGAGCGCCCGGCTATCCGGGGCCAGCTCGAAGGGCCGGTAAGTTTTGGTTTCTTTGTCAAAAACGAGGATGACCGGCCGATTCTTTTTGATGATACCGTGCGCCCTTTTCTTTATGAATTTATGGCCAAAAGAATCAATGTCCAGCTCCAGCGGCTTCAGGAAAAAAATGCCAACGCTTTTATGTTTATGGATGAACCGGGTCTGCAGTTTATTTTCAACGCGATGTCGGGCTATGATGATGTTAAAGCCAAAGCGGATATGACCAACCTTTTCAGCATGATTGAGCGCCCCCGGGGGATTCATCTCTGCGGCAATCCGGACTGGGATTTTCTTTTCGGCTTCGATATGGATATTACTTCAATCGATCTCTATACCAACGCTATGGTCCTGCCGCTTTACAAAAAATCAATCATCAATTTTATCGAACGCGGCGGCACCGTGGTCTGGGGCATCGTCCCGACCAATGTTGAACCCTTCCTGAAGGAAAATCATGACACCCTGATAAAGCTCCTGGAAACGACCTGGGAAGGCCTTTTTGCCGAGGGGCTTGATCGCGACTTGCTCTTTTCCAGAAGTCTTTTATCGCCGGCGACCTGCTGTCTGGTAAACCCCGACAAGCAGCAAACCGTCAATCAGGCTTTTACGAGCTTAATCAATCTTTCCGAAACATTGCGGGAAAAATATCGGCTTTAAACGAGTTCGAAGTTTCCCGATTAACCCTGGAAATCGACCATGAATATTCACAAAATTATTGATTTCCTGATCAGCACCAGCCGGAGTCCGGTTCTAAAAATCCTGGTCGATAATTTTGCGGTTAACAAACGTCGAATCAGCCGGCAAAGACTTTTTCAGGCGGTCAGTAAACATCTTCTGGCCGATTACAGCCGTGACGGAATGCTCGGCGATCTTTCTCTTTTCGAAGCCAAAAGCCTGCAGTTAATTCACGATAATACACTGCTGCGTAAACTTAAAGGGCGGCTTCCCGGCAGCAGCGGCAGTGGCCGGAAATACCTTAAGCAATCAATTAAAAACATCGAACAACGTATTGAAAAGCTTAATAAACTTGAGGGGCCTGACACCTTGCTGTTTCTTGCCAAAACCTACCTTGAAGATATCGCGCCCGATTTTGACCCGGTTTTTTTTATTCTTTTCCGCAGCCTGGCGGCCCGCCTTTTCAACAACTTTGTCAAATCCATCCGGGCGCTTGAAACCGAAACCGGCACCATCGACCAACTCCGCAACACAATCGGCAATGAGCCGGTCTTTTTTATCGCCAATCACATCTCCAACGCCGACCATCTGCCGATTCTTTTCGCCTTGAACCGATCCGGCCTGATCTCACCGGTGGTCATCGGCGGCAGCAATCTTTATCGCGGTATTTCCAGAAAAATTCTGCCCAAAATCAACGTCTGCCAGATTAAACGCGATGATATGATCGAAAAAAAGATTAAATGGCTCGGCAACCCGATTTACATTGAAACCTTCAAACAGCACAATCAATATATGTGGCTTCATAATGAGCCCTACCTTTTCTACCCCGAAGGCGGCCGCTCGCGCAGCGGCAAGATCCTGAAACCCAAAGTCGGCATTATAAAAAATGTCTTTGAGTTCGTCAAAAACGAACAGCGCCGGGTGCATTTTGTCCCGCTGTCACTCTCCTACACCACCGTCCCTGAAGATCTGGCCATCGAAGAAAGCCGCAAGGGAATTAATATCAGCCACAGTGACTTAATCCGGCAGTTGATTGAGCTCAATCAGGAATATGGACGCTTCAAGGATACGGCAACCTACGTTAATCTCGGCCGACCTCTAACCGTAATCCCTGACGCAATCCCGGACCTTGAAGATTTCAGCTGCGATCTTATGTCCCGGATACGGGATCATATCCACCCGACCCCAACCTACGATATTGCCCAGATGATTTTAGGCATCAGCGAATCCGGTGCCGAAAAAAACAAAAACAAATTTTCGCTCACCGATCTGAAATACGCAAACCCTGATTACGACCCGGCAAAAATCGACCGCGCGCTGGCAATTTTCTCAATCAAAAAATTTATCCGCTCCGACGTTACCGATCCGGACAGCGAAAACCTTTACACCATCACCAGGCCGGAAATGCTGCGCCAATACGCCAATCGCACCGAATGTGAATTCTAATGCGGGAACAAATCCCGCAACCCAAACAGGGCCTTGCGGCCCGTACCCGGGGGCAATCCGCTGGGCGCAAATAAGTGCTCTTATCAGAACATTTTCTGACTATTGAATCTTGTTTTTTTGTGCAGAAAATAACCTGTAAGGCACTGATAGGAAATTTATACGTTTTGTAAGTTGTCAATCAGATTGTTATTCCTGACCGCGGCGGTGAGTGCCTCCGATCGGCGTTTTAAAAAGAGAATTAAGCCCCTGGCGGATGCGCTGGCGATCCTAAAATAACTGGCCGGAGTCAGTTATGAATGGCGCCGGGATGAGTTTCCCCAACATTGGTTCGGATCCGGGCGGCAGTTGGGCTTTATCGCTCAGGATGTAGAAGAGGTTCTGCCTGAGATTGTCGAGACCGATAGCGAGGGTTACAAGTCGATAAACTATACTGAGATCATCCCGGTTATGGTCGAGGCTCTGAAGAAACAACAGCAAATGATAGATAAACTGCAAAAAAGTATTGACAGTTTAAGACGTGACCGGGATTCACGCCGGACGACAGCTGAATAGCATTTGCAAACCATTCGCCTACTTGATCACAACCGAGTGAAAATTACTGACACTTTCAACCTTAGCCCGAACCACAATCCTGATAATTCCAATAGCCTTTCCACTGCTGGCTGGAGGCAAACCAACTACTAATCCGTAACTGTAATCATGATTATTAATAAAATTAAGCCCCGCAGGAGTCGGGTTGGGATTTGCAGCACTTACCAACCCACTGGTACCGTCGGTATTATTGGATTGAACTACTGGTGTTATAGCCTCAGATAGTGGATTTCCTGCACCGTTGTAGCGAAAACGGGCTAAATAAAAAGCGAACCCCTGGTTTTGGGCAAGATCTGTATCGAGACCATAAGCGGTCGCATCAACAATTTCTGCGCCATCGGGTAGATAAACCGGAGCTGAAAACAATGTATTATTTGTAGACGGTGTTGTATAAATAAAACTATATTCATTCCTATAATCCGTATCAGAAGAAAGAGGTATCAAGGCTCCGGCAGGTATTGAACAGTAACGATATTCAGCCGCTAAAGCCAAAGAGCCACAAAGAGCAAAAAAAATAAACTGACCGACCAGAATTGAAAAAACATATTTCTTTGACATTTTTTGACCTCCAATGATTGGCGTGTTACATGCGACCGATTGTCATATTATAGATTATTGGCTGAACAAACCTGAAATACCGTTGTCACATTGAAAACAATATACTTTCATTTTGGCATTAACCTGCTTCTCATTATGACCATCTAATCGAAACCAGTTAAAATAGCAATGCTCAAATGAACTATTAATTATCACTCTGCATATGAAACCTGACTCACCGAAACTTTATGAATATCCCCTGCCGGGCGGCTGGCTGATTTTGGCGGGGCGCAGTGAACGTGATAACGACCGGCTGAGTTTGAAGATTGCCAAAGCTGACGATTGGTGGTTTCATGTGCGGGGAATGCCCGGCAGCCATGTTATTCTGCGGGCTCCGGCCGGTGAGAAAAACGGCCCGGATAAAGAGCTGTTAAAACAGGCGGCGGCGGTGGCCGCCTGGCACAGCAAGGCCAAAAACGGCGGTGTTGTCGCAGTCTCGGCAACGTTGGCGAAGTTTGTTTCTAAACCGCGCGGGGCCAAACCGGGCACGGTCAGCATCCGCAAAGAGACGGTTTTCAAGGTCAGGCCGCAATTACCGGCCTAAACCCCAGAACAAAAGAACCTGCACTCCGCCAATCAAAAAACCGATCAGCGCCCCGAAAATATTGATATAGGTGAAATGTTCGCGCATAACGCTTAAAAGCAAATCTTCTACCTGAACTATCGGCAGTTGATTGACCCGTTCTTCAACTACGGCCTTAATTTCAAAACGTTCACTTAAACGCGGCAACTCTTCAACCAGCCGCCGGCGGGCCATTTGATAGAAGAGATCAATCAGCGGTTGATTAAGGGTTGTCGGCAGAAAACGTGACAGGCGGCCGAGAGGGTAATCGGCAAACCATTTATCAAAACGTGAAGCCGCCAGCAGCGCCAGGCGCCGCTTGACCTGATTTGACCTCAGAGTTTGTAAAATGCGCCCGCTTATCTCCTCAGTCAGGCCTGTTTCAGCTCCAGTAATTGCAAATTTTTCCAGAATATCCTTCAGCGGTTGCTTCGCCAGGGGCGCGAAAAAATCCTCCAGCAACCGGGCCAGGCTCAGGCTCAATGATTGCGATTTAAGTTGCTTCAACAAAGCGTCTCGCAACAGTTCCAAGCCCCGGTTAACCCGGACGAAGGATAAACGTCCGGCCAGATTTGCCGGCGACAGCTGCAGGAAAGCCGCCATCCGTTCCGCCAGCAGATCAAAAACCTTCTCCTGCCAGAGCGGCTGTTTCAACGATGCCGCCAGATCCTGGGCGACATCATCGACCAGTTTATCAATCTTTGCTTTAATCTCCTCATCCGACATCGCCAGACTGGTCAGCAGCCGGCGCCAGAATCCCATATTTTCGATATAAACATTAATCCCTTTATGCAGCCTTTTTTTCAGGCCGGCCCGAATCTCAGGATCATAGAGCAGACGGCTGAAACGGATCAAAAGATCCGGCAATTCCCGATGAATCTCCTGCATAACCGCGGTCTGCAACTCGGCCGGAATAATTTCACCCAAAGATTTTTCCGCTGTGACAAAGCCCTGCGTAATCCGGTCGATCTCATTTTTCAGCCGCTCCGTTACAGAGCTTGACTGTAAACCTTCTTCCAGCAGCTGCGGGAGTTTTCGCGAAATTTCAGCGCGAAATTTTTCCGACAGCAAACTGTTAATATCCGTACGCAGAAGCCGCCGCGAAGATTCAGCTGTCAAAGTGTTCAGGAAAAGTTCAAAATCCGGGTGTCCGACAAGGGCGTCAACCAGCACATAAGCCTGACGCCGGCCCCGGCCCCACCAGCTTTGCCAAAATTTCTTAAATTTATCCGGCAACAGGCTTAACGCCGGACCGAAATCCCGGTTGACAATCGTGTGAAAACGCTCGGCCACCCAGCGATAAAGGGCATCATCAAGCGCCGGACTCTGCAGTTTTTCCAGGATAACTGCCCGGGTCAGAATATGATCACCGACCATATCACCAATCCGCCGGGCCAGTTCCCGCCGCCGGGCCGGAATAATCCCGGGGGTTAACGGCAGCGGAATTTTCAGAAAATACTTTTTCGTCAGCGGCCGAAACAGCATACGAATCGCGAGATAGTTGGTAAAGTAACCGATAACCGCCCCGGCCAGCGGCGGAATCAGGTAGGGCCAGCAGGGTAATTGCGAAATATATGTAATTAATTCCATAAATCTGTTTATAATCTGCTTGTATTAGAGATTAAATTACGATATGAATTCAAGGTGTCCTTAAATATGTGCAAAGATACCCCAAATCATTACCAGCGTCAATCAACTTGAAAACCCTATCCCTGGAGAGTGTATTAAAATGCTGCACGGAAAAGAGATCCTGCTTGGGGTCACCGGCGGAATTGCCGCTTATAAATCGGTTCTGCTTTTAAGAGAACTCACCAAATACGGTGCCAACGTCAATGTCATTATGACCCAGAGCGCTACCGAATTTGTCGGCCCCCTGACCTTCCAGACCCTTTCCGGCAATCCGGTGACCACCGATATTTTCACCCTCTTTGCCTCATCTGAAATCGGCCACGTCTCCCTGGCGAGCCGGGCCGATCTTCTCGTAATCGCGCCGGCGACGGCCAATATAATCGGTAAAATCGCCAACGGTATCGCCGATGATTTCCTGACGACGATGGTGATGGCGACCCGGGTGCCGGTGCTCTTCGCCCCGGCGATGAATACCAATATGTGGGCCAGCCTGGTCGTCCAGAAAAATATCGCCAACCTCAAAGAGATGCACTACCATTTTATGGAACCGGCTGAGGGGGAACTGGCCTGCGGGGTGGTCGGCCGCGGCAAACTCGCCGATATTGACGCGATTATGGACGAAATTAAAGCCCTTTTAAGCCCGAATGATCTTCAAGGGGAAAAGATCCTGATCAGTGCCGGGCCCACGGAAGAGGCGATTGACCCGGCCCGCTGCCTGACCAACCGCTCTTCCGGGAAAATGGGCTACAATCTGGCGACGGTGGCCCGGCAGCGCGGCGCTGAGGTTATCCTGGTGGCCGGGCCCACGGCCGAGCTTGAAACCTGGGGTATCAAAGTTATCAAATGCAAAACCGCGCTTGAAATGGCTCAAGCGATTGATGAAAACCTGGACGGGGTTACATCGGTCATAATGGCGGCCGCCGTCGCCGATTTTCGCCCGGCGGAGATGGCGGCGGAAAAGATTAAACGGGAAGGCAATTACTGTCTTGAGCTTGAGCCCAATCCCGATATTCTGGCCGGTCTCGGCCGCCGGCCAAACAAACCGTTTCTCGTCGGTTTTGCCGCCGAAACCAGTAAACTGCTCGACCATGCCCAGGACAAGATCAAGCGCAAAAATCTTGATATGATTGTTGCCAATGACGTAACCGCTCCCGGAGCCGGATTCAGCGTTGATACCAATATTATAAAAATTATCGATCGTGACGGCAAAATGACCGATTTCCCGTTAATGAGCAAGGAAAAAGTCGCCGGAGTTATCCTTGATCATATGCTGAAAGTCAAGAAACAGCGGCGCATATTATCATAAAACCGGAGATGATATAATTATATGACCGATTTTTACGGAGATTTAGAGCAGCTTAAAGCCCAGCTTGAACGCCAGCAGGAATTAAAAAATCCCGGGGTGCGGGTAAAAAAACGTGATCCAAAAAAACTTTTGGCAAATATCAGTCAGGAACTGGGCAACTGCCGCCGCTGCGATTTACACTCAACCCGCAAACATCTGGTTTTCGGCAAAGGCAATCCCGATGCCGAACTGATGTTTGTCGGTGAAGCTCCGGGGGCGGATGAGGATCTTCAGGGCGAGCCTTTTGTCGGCCGGGCCGGCCAACTCCTGGGAAAAATCATTACCGCCATGGGCAAATCCCGGGATCAGGTCTACATTGCCAATATCCTGAAATGCCGCCCGCCGGAAAATCGCAATCCCAAGCCTGATGAAATCGCGGTTTGCTCGCCTTTTCTCAGGCGGCAGATCGAAGCAATTCAGCCCAAAGTTATCTGCGCGTTAGGCACGTTCGCGGCCCAGACCATGCTGAAAACCAATACCGCCATCGGCAGGCTGCGCGGCCGCCCGCATCCTTTTACTGAAACTTGCGTACTGATCCCGACCTACCATCCCGCCTACCTCTTACGCAGCCCGAGCAAAAAAAAGGAGGTCTGGAACGATATGCAGCTTATCATGAAACTTTTAGGCTGGCCGCTGCCGCAAGCAAAATCTTGATGTTTTAAGCTCAACAACGGGCGGTCTTGATAAAAATTGAGTTGACAGCAAGACATAATTAAGGGTATTTATAGCCATATTGCCAATAGTTACGGATAATCTGTCACTGACAAGCAAAAGGTCTGGAGAGAAAAAGATGCTGGTGGAAGGAAAAAAATTACGTAAAGGGCTGTTAGTCTACCGGGGCATTGTTTTTGACTACACTCACGGCCGCGCTTACGGGCCCTGTTTCACCTTGAAAAAGGAGGCCATTGACTGGGCCGACAAAGAAGCTCTTAAAAGAGATCATCCGCTCGATGTCCGGAAATCCGTCATGTGGAATACCTGTGAGGCCGAAGGAATTCCACCGGATGTTGACGGTTCCAAATGCGACACTATTTTGTAGAGTCAGACCTTTCCGCCTTTCTCCCATCCGGCCTTTCCGCCTGCCTGTATTGACGTTTAAAACCGGAATTTCCTTTTGACATAAGCAACCAGTTCACTGCCGAAATCACTCTCCCAGTCACCATCATAGACCATTCTGGCCGCCAGTTCGGCGGCAACCATCGCGGCCCGGTATTTCAGCGGCAGCCGCCGCGGCACACGCTTCAGAAAGCGAGGCTGCCGGAGAAATTTCGGGAGATGGGCTTTAACGGCCCGGCGCATCGGCGCCGTATCAAGCAGCTCGGCATGCGCCTGCAGGTAATCGAAAATCCGTCCGTAATTGAGATTGATCTCCCGGCTTAAGGCTCCGGCAATCATCGTAAATGATTGGGTGCCGCCGGATTGCTTTCTCCGGGCAAAGATCAGATGGGCCTCATCGGCGGCCCGGCGTTCGAGAATATCGAGGACATCGGCGACATACTCGTCCTTATGTTTAAGGAATTCACTCTGCGAAAGCACCAGATTGGCAATAATCTCGTAGGATGACGAAATCACCCCGCATTTATTGGCGGCCGCGTCACGAATCAGAACAATGCCCTGCTCCTGCAGTTTCTCCCGGGCCGCCGGGGTGATAAACGAGTTGGCACCTTCAACAATTGCCTTACAGGTCGGCTGACCGTCGGCCGCGATAAACTTCTCCCAGTTATTAATATCGACGGTTTCCGGACGGCCGCCGGCCGGGATAAAGAGATCGGCGGCGACCGTAAAGATCGCGTTATCAAATTCGCGGTGAAAATTATCGGTTGTCACCCACTCTTCACAAATTCCGGAATCATCTCTGTTGACCCGTTTATAGAGTTCCGCCAGACCCTCCCGGCGCCGCTGCCGGCTGAAGAGCTGATAGCCGCCGGGATGAAGTTTTTCCGGCGCAAACTCATCAATATTATGCTGCAGAACCAAACGGCCAAGTTCGGTATGATCAAGCCCTTCAGGGTCGTAAAGGATTCCGGAGCCGGCGACAATCAGCACAATCTTTACCCGCGGCGAACGCTCTAAAAGGAGGCGCATCGCGTTACCGGCGACATCGCCATTGGGCCCGCCGGTCAATTTAACCCGGAAACTGTCCCGGCGCATATCGATACCGAGCTCAGCCATCGTAATCTCGGCAAATGTGATAACCCCGAGTGAAGTTACGCCATACTCCTTATGATTGATGCCGACCGCTTTACTGGAAATCACCCCGCCCCCCAAAATATAGCCGCGTTTTTGCGACTGTCTGGCGATCAACTCGATCATGGCATCGTGCATATTCTCATCCGGTCCGAGTTCAATCGGCTCCTCCTCACCGTAGTAATCAACCACCTGCGGATTCAGCGCCCGGCCATCGGCATCGGTGACAAAAAGGTCGAAAAAGGCGTTGATAAAACCGTACTGCAGTTTATAAAGGCTCTGCAACCGCGCCGGTTTATCTTTAAGATCACTGATATCGTGGACCACCACCATTTTGGAGCCGCCCTCGTAGATATCCTTGTTTTTCAAATGCTGGGTATGGGCCAGAACATAGACCTCGCGCAGCAGGCTTGTGGAAGCGGCAAGAAAATCATCGTAACCGGCGCAGGAGATAGTGCGCCAGCCGCCGCGGGCGATATCGGAAAAACCGACATGATAGCCGGAGCCGTAGCGGCCATAGAAAAAGGTTACCCGGAAAGGCTTGACCCCGCCCGGGAAATCGGCGGTAAATTGAGAATCAAGCTCTTCCAGGTAAGCCGGATCAAGCCGAAAAGCCAGAGCATGTTTTTCCGGAACGAAAAAATTGGTTTTCAAGGTATAACGAATCAGCAGCCGGGCCGTGGCAAAAATCGTGCGCCGTAAAACATCAAAATGCCGGTGGCCGGTATTATAACCGGCAATCAGTTTTTCCACCTCAGCCTCTAATATCTGACACTCACCGGCCCGGTTTTCAAGACCCGGGGTAAAACGCGCCCGGAAAAAATTAACCAGCGCCAGAGCAATCTCCGAACCGACCTGAAACGCCCGGACCACCTCATTCAGATCAAAGATATCAGGCTGGTTGTGAGCCAGATTGGAGTGGCAGAAACTCACCATCGCTTTAAGCAAAAGCAGATCTTCGCCATTAGTTAAATTACCACGGACATAATGTTGATAAAGAGTTCCCCGATTAGCGAGAATCTGGGTGTTATAGAGTTCAACTTTCAGCCGCTGATAAAAATCGGCATCAAGTTCACTGCTTTTTTCGAGATAGAAAGTGCCGAGAAAATGAGGGTGAACCCCGGTGGCAATTTCCAGACAGTAGGCCCGGCTGACCCGGCCTTTAAGGCGATGAAAAACCTCAAGCACCTGTTCGAGAAAGCCCTGTCCCGGAGGGTTGCCGACTGAAAAAAGAATTCGGGTCTCGGGATGGGCGCTGTCATCCAGCCCCTCCTCAACCGCGAAATAGAGCCCGTCAAATTTGCAGCCCTGCTGATAAATCCAGAGCAGCCGGGCGATGCGCTCAGGCGGGGAGATTTGCAAATATTCCATATTGTTAATTGCCAGCAGCCGCAGACCCGCGCTGAGTTTAGAAAAATTAAACTCCGGATAAAGCCGGCGCAGACCCTTCTCAACCGCCGCTTTAAGCCCCCGGGGCAAACGCACATTTTCAGCATTCCGCACCTGATGGCTGGAGACCTGCTTAAATTCATAGCGTTGAATTTCCAGAACCGAATCGCTGTTCGGCAAGCTGTCGTAGGAGTGCGAAATCTCGGCATAGGTCGGTTTTTCCCGCAGATTAGTCAGTGTTTTATAGATTGATCCCGCCTGACTTAAACCGGCAACCACCAAAATCTCATCGCGATCCGCCAGCAGCAGGTGCCGATTCAAACCCAGTGTATCCAGACCGGCAACCAAAAGGTCAATCGCGGCTTTCTCTTTAGCCATAGTCAGGAAAAAGTAGGGATTCATATTGGCTTTCAGCCAGGCAAGATTTTTCTCTTCCCGCGGCCGGCGGCAGGCAAGATTATCCTGCAGATGCAGATGCAGACGTTGTTTGAAACCGGTAATTTCAGACATTTAATGCTCCTGTTTTTATTTTGAATAATTTTCGTAAATATTCGGGTTTATTTTACCCAAACAATGTGATAATATCACGACCCTGCAGACAAAGCAAATACGATGGCATCGACCAGCAGGAAAATATTGATTTTTGCGTTGCAATTACCAGTAAGGAGTTTCAGCCATGAAAAAAAACATCTGTTTCCTGATTTTATGCTCACTGTTTATGGCCGTTCCCGGCCGGGCGACAACCCTCTATAATCCGCCGAACCCGCCCGCTGCGGCATTCACCGCCGAAAAGATCGCCAATTGGGGCACCGGCTCCTGTAAGGATGTCGTGATCAAGGATGATCTGGCTTTCTGCGCCGCGGCGGCGGCCGGGATCGATATTATCGACATCAGCAATCCGGCCCGGCCCGAACCGGTTGCTGAGTGTAAATGCAACATCAATGTCGGTCATCTGTTTCCTGCCGGCAAATATCTCTACCTGACCGGTCAGAGACTCGACGGCAACGACTACGGATTCGCGATCATCGACGTATCCGATCCCAGCCATCCTGAAGTCGCCGCGTCCGTGAATAACATCTCTTTTGCCGGAGAAGTCAAGGTAAGCGGCAATTACGCTTATGTCGCTTCCTTCACGGAAATTAAAATTTTCAACATTTCCGACCCGACCAATCCGGTTGCGACCGGCAGCTGTAAACTCGGAAACATTCCTTACACTTTTGCTATCTCCGGCAATTATGCCTTGGTCGCGAATGTTTTCAGAGGACTGCAGGTTGTCGACATCAAAAATCCTGAAGCTCCGGTTTTAATAACCTCCGACGAGAGCTCCGGCCGCCATCTCAAGGACATCGTAATTCGCGACAATTTCGCGTTTGTCATATCCGATGAAGAGGGTTTAGTTGTCTTTGACATCGAAAACCCTAAGGCTCCGACCCCGGTTGCGGCATACGCTCTTCCCGAAAAAGGTAAAGCCATCGCCTGGGCTCCAAACGGTCGCGATATCCTCCTGAGCGACGAAAAAAACACGCTCTATATTTTTTCAACTGCTGATCCCGCCGCCCCGGTACTGCTCGCAACTTATCCGACCCCGGCCGCAGCTCCCGGAATCGCGGTTCAGAACAATCTGGCTTTTATCGCGGAACAGACTAAAGGACTGGAGATTATCGATCTTACCAATCCCGCAATGCCGCAGCAAAAAAGCCGCTACGATTTTTCCGGAATTCTTGACAATATTATTCTTACCGAAACCTATGCCTATCTCGGCGACTGTGACAGCATCAAGGTTGTGGATATCAGCAAGCCAAAGCCGACCCTGGTTACGGAAATTAAAAGCACCGGCAAACTCTTTCTTGAGAAAAACCACATCTTTGCCGCTACCGGAACCGCCTTCAGGATTATCGACATCAGCAATCCGGGCCAACCGGAGATCACGGCAAGCCTTGACCATGACGAGTATGTTGTCTATTCTATCTATGTTTCCGGTTCCTATGCCTACGTCGGCTCTTACACGTCCTTGTACATTTACGATGTCTCCGACCCTGCGGCCCCGTTTCTCGCCACTAAATATGATTCTCCGGGATTGGTCTATGACCTGGTTATCGAAAATAATTATGCTTTAATTGCCGGAGTGAACGCAGGTTTGACCATTCTTGACATCAGCGACCCCCTTAATCCCGTCGCTGTCGACGGCAATAATCCAATCTTTCTCAACAAGATCGCCGCCAAAGGCAATTACGTCTATGCCGGACAATCCTACATTGAAGGAAGTGCCAATAGCCGGATAACGATATTGGATATCTCCAACCCGAAAAAACCGGTCCGGACAGCATCTTTCGACCTCGATTGTAAATGGATCAACAACTTGAGCATTGAAGGCGAACATCTGAATATCGCCTCCGACAAGGGGCTTAAAATCTTTTCCATCAGCGACCGCCGGCGGCCCCGCGAGTTGACCGTTTTAAATAAAAACAATCCGGTTGAAGATGCTTTTATGACGGCAAACCGGATGGGAACGGTAAGTGGGGACGGCGGGGAATTTATCCTTTATGAATTTAATGACAGCAGTGTTGTCGACAATGTTCCTCCGGAAAGAGTCACCGGACTGGCCGACAACGGTCACGGCTTTACCGGCATCCGTTTACACTGGCAGGCGGCAAACGACGACCCCGCCGGCCTCGGTATCGGCACCTACCGGATCTTCCGCAAGGATTTCAGCGATGAGATTCCCTATGCCGTGACGGCGGCCGCTACAACCTTCTTCATCGACACTGATTGTCGTCCGGGAAAAAGTTATACCTATACGGTTGCAGCTTGCGATAAATCAGACAACCCGGCACCGGAATCGGCACCGATTACGATAAGAACCAGAAGTTTAACCGAAGACCGCAAGATACCGACGACTCCGGCCGATTTCACCGGCACGATAACCGGCGCCACAGTCAAACTTGACTGGAGATTGAGTTTTGATGCCGATTCCGGAATTAAGAAGTATGAAATTTATAAAACCAGACTGATCGATATTCCCATTGGCAAAGGCCCGCTTAAGCGAATTGACGCAACCGCCACCAACTACAGCGATACTGATATAATCCCCGGGGCCGACTACGAATATAAGATAAGAGCTGTTGATTACGCCGGTAATCTTTCTGAATTCAGCGCCCCGATTACAATCAGGATTCCGGCAACTGTCCCGGCCGCGGAATATCACTACTACCTGCCCCATTTCTGCGCCGCAGATGGCTGGAGCACCGATTTTTCGATTACCAACATCACCGACGAATACGCGGCTGTCGTTCTGCAGGTATTTTCCGCCGCCGGCAAGGTTCTGGCGCAGCAACAACTTGAATTGCACTGGGATGAAGAAGGTAAAGGATTGGCGCCCCACTCCCAACTCTACAACTATCGTCTCTTTCTCCGCGGGCTGCCGGCGGAGACCGCCTGGCTTAAGGTTGATTCCGACAAAGAACTCTCATTTATCGGCAGTTTCGAATCTTCCACCTATTTTGAGCTGCAAAAAGGCATCAAGCAAAGTTCGTCGAGCCTGCTTTTTCCGGTGGTCACGAATAACGCCGCCGCCTGGACCGGAATCGCTCTGGCCGCTCCCGAAACTTATCCGGTTCAAATCTCCTGCAAAGCCTTCGCTGAGAACGGGAAACTGCTGGTTTTCGGCCAACCGTTCACACTTTCCGCTCACGGAAAGATCGCTGAAATCGCCGCTGATATTTTCGGCTCGGCAACCCTGCCCGAAGACTGTGCGACGATCCGGGCCGAAGCCACCGCGCCGATCATCGGGCTGGAGAATTTTTCGCCAACGGCAATCGAGATGGCGGGCCTTACGGCAATGCCGACGGACAATCCGGCCGCCTGTGTAAACGGTAATTTCCACTACAAGATTTTGCTCGAACCCAACAATCCGACTCCGATTTCGCTAATCAACCGGAGTTCGCAACCGGCGGCAGTCGCAATTTACCTGCATGATCCGATTTCTACCTCCTGCGTCATAAGTGATAAATCGTTAACACTTCCCGGCAACGCTAAATTCGATCTGGCTGAAGCCGTAAGCCCGTCCACGGAAAACGAAAACTCAACCCTGGAAATCGTATCCAGCCGGCCGCTGGCCGCAATCAGAACCAGTGTCGGCGGCGGCGGTTATGCCGCGAGCTGTGCCTTAAGTCGCGGATTTGCCGAAATCAATTTCAGCCACCTGCGCGTAAAACGTTATAACAACGGCAGCAATGCCCTCAAAATCGTCAACCTCTCCCGGATCAACCCGAACCGGATTGTCCTTGAATTTTTTCAAGGAGACGGGGAACTGCTTTTGACCGTTGAAAATACCATTCCGGCCGACAGCACCCTGGTCACTGAGTTGCGGGATCTCCTCGGCATCAACTACAGTCTTATAGAAGACCGGGAGGTCTGGGTGAAAATCAAAGGAGAGTTTCCGATTAACGGTTTTTACAGTTACCAGTCAGAAAACAGTGACAAACTGGCCATCGTTTCCGCTGAGTAACAGATGGGAAGAACTATACTATTCGCCGAGTCCGGGGTCAGGTGCGGATTTTCTCCGCCAGGCGTTACAACCCGGCGATTTTATTGAAAAAGGCGAAAATATATTTTTCGGCGGATTTTATAATTGCCGGTTTTTCCATAAGAATTTCGTGTTGGGAACCGGGGATGACTCTAAGTTTACAATTGTCGCCAACCGCCCGGCAGAATCTGGTTTCCGCGCAGTTATCGACAACCCGGTCATCACCGGCCTGCAGAATCAGTAAGGGCAGCCTGAATTTTTCCGCCCCGTTTCTGATCTCTTTAATCGCCGCCAGGGATTGCTGTACCCAGGCGCAGGTCGGCGCCCCGAGCTGAATTTGCGGATAATCAAGCATCAGCTGGTGATTTCGGTCATAATGGGATTTATCCGAGGTTAAATTATTATCCGGGCGGTAGGGCTCCAGCTTAAACTTGCCGCCGCCGACAACATAGTTTTTCTCCAGCCCTAAAACTTTATAAAGAGAAAGCAGCGGCGGCACCAGGAAAAAGGGCCAGGGCGCGGTTGAAAACCCGAGCATCGGCGCAGTCATGGCCATACCGGAGAAACTGCCGGGATGGTGCAGTTCATACAAAAGCGCAATCGTCCCGCCCATCGAATGGGCCAGTACCAGCCTGACTTTATGCGGTTTTGCATCAACTATATTTTCCAGAAAATAACCTAAATCAGCGATATAATCATCGTAAGTATCAACATGACCTTTCTGCGGGTCCGCCAGCTGCCGCCCGGAAAAGCCCTGCCCCCGGTGGTCAAGAGCATAGACGGAAAAACCAAGGTTACTGATTTTGGCAATCACATCTTTGTATTTAACAAAAGTCTCATTGCGGCCGTTGACGATTATGACCGCGCCTTTTTCATTTTCAATTTCTTTAATACCATAAACGATCTCAACATTTTTGACCCCGGTAAAAGATCCGACCGCCATCTCCGGCATAAGTTTTCCGACAATCGCAACCGTATCCGTATCCGCAACTGATGCCATAATCACTCCCGGCCGACTCAAAAAGCCAAGTAATAAAATTGTAATGGTAAAAAAGATTGCTGTCCCGCTGTTTTTCTTTGCGTCTTTATGCCCTTCAGGGTACAAAAGCGCAAAGAGGGACACAATAAAATCATTTTCAAAAAACACTATTAAACCTTTCAAGTAACGGTTTGCAACTACATGAAAATATGCAAGTTTTATCTGTGTCTATCCGTGTCCATCTGTGGTTCAACTAAAAAAATATAAACCACAGATGAACGCAGATTAACACAGATTTAGTACCTTACAGGTTATTTTCTGCACCAAAAAACAAGATTTAATAATCAGAAAATGTTCTGATAAGAGTACTTATTTGCGCCCAACGGAAGTGCCCTTGGGGTGCGACCATCGGAAGTGCCCTTGGGTGCGGGCCACAAAGCCCTGTTTGGGTTGCGGGATTTGTTCCCGCATTAGTACCTTACAGGTTATTTTCTTGTTTTTTTCGACAGCTTTTTTCAACTGTAAAAACAAGAAAATGTTCTGATAAGAGTACTTATTTGCGCCCAACGGAAGTGCCCTTGGGGTGCGAC